>CANFJC010000015.1 GCA_947447245.1 Comamonadaceae bacterium | reverse complement strand
CTCGGGCAAAACGCCTTCATGAAGTGATTTGAAGATTCCGTCGCCTCGGTGCTGCCAAACATGACGGTAGTATTCACGCCAACCCAATTCAAAAACCAACTTGTCTTCAGGCTTAAGCTGGTGCTTTGAACGCACACCCTTCAACACTTCTGGCAAGCTCACAAATCCGTGAGTGATGTAGGGAGAAAGTTGGGTGACTGCGCCATTCAATGCGTTTCGGCTTCGTGAATATTCTGCTGGCTGAACTGCAGCAATGCGCACTAATGCTTCGTCACGTTTTGGGGGAAATAAATTCATTTCAGTTGAACGATTTTGAACGAGAGGAAAAACAATTGAGCAGCCTGCTTGGAATTTCAGGGACTTGAGTTTTGAGGTAGGTCCGAATTAAAGGTGCCGCCATCCATGGTTTGGTAAGCCCACTCCAAATGCCGCGGGGCAGGATTTTCTGTTCATTGTTGTTGATTTGAAGGGTGACTACGGCTGGAAGCAAGGCCTCAAACTCAACTTCAGCCAAAGTCCATTCGCCAAGTGCCCAAATGCTTGCTATTTGCGCAGACTGAGATTGAGGTGGGCTATAGGACTGAATAGCGTTTTGTATGGCTAGAAAGTTTGCTTGGCCAGCTTGCGGTTGTGACACGCCTTCGCAATTTTGAGTGTTTGCCAACCATTGATTTTGTATTTTTCCAAGTACGTCAATTTCAATACCGTCAACCACCATTAGATAGCTGTGGTCGGCAGGTTTGAAACTGATGTGTGATGCGATGACGCCTATTAAGACGATTGCTAACAGCGGTAAGGCTACTTTCTTTTTCATCTTTGGGGTTTGTGTTGGGTTTGCATGGGGGATTATTGCTGAGCTCGCTGGGTGAGGATGGGGTTTAACCCCATCCTCACCCAGCTGCGAACCGAAGTGATGGTCGTCAGAAATTTCACGAATCCCACAAGTTGAGTAGCAAGGCCTAAGGCGGCTGACGATTTCTGGTACTCCAGCATGAGGAAGCCGCCTTAGGCCTTGCTACTCAACGCTCCAGCGCATTAACCCGACATTAGGCCCTGCTGCTCACCGTTCCCGAGAAGTAACCCAAGCCAACCTGATAGCATCGAGTACAAAGTATCTTGCAAACCCATCCAACCAAAACTCATGAACTTCACAGTCAACGGAAAAAGCGTCTCCCTAGAAGTAGACCCCCAGATGCCCCTACTCTGGGTCCTCAGAGACTCACTGAACCTCACCGGCACCAAATTCGGCTGCGGCGTCGCAGCCTGCGGTGCCTGCACAGTCCACAAAGATGGCCAAGCAGTTCGTTCATGCGTGACACCCGTGGCCAGTGTGGTCGGTGCCAACATCCAAACCATCGAATCCTTGGGCAACCCCGAAAAACCACACCCCTTACAACTGGCCTGGATTGCAGAGCAAGTGCCCCAATGCGGCTACTGCCAAAGCGGCATGCTCATGGCAGCGGCAGCTCTCCTCAAAAGAAAACCAAAACCCACCGATGCCGACATCGATGAAGCCATGACCAATTTGTGCAGATGCGGCACCTACCAAAGCGTGCGCGCAGCCATTCACCGCGCAGCAGGAGCACAAGCATGAAGCGCCGCAACCTCATCCTAAGCGGCCTTGGCGTCACAGGCGCTCTCATTGTGGGTTGGGGCGTGTTGCCTGCACGCTCACGCCTGGGCAAGCCAGACAACATGTTGCCTACCGAGGGCGAAGTCGCCCTGAACGGTTGGATCAAAATTGCCAAAGACGGTGGCGTGGTCTTGGCCATGCACCGCAGTGACATGGGACAGGGCATTCACAATGCACTCTCAATGTTGGTGGCAGAAGAATTAAATGTGCCTTTGAAGCAAATTCGATTAGAGCAAGCAGGGCATGACAGCATCTATGGCAACGTCGCCATGTTTGTAGGCACTTTGCCTTTTCACCCCTTGCAATCGGAGGGCGTTGACAAACCTTTTCTCGTTCACAGCGGAGAGTGGATTGTGGGCAAAGTTGCCCGCGAATTAGGCGTCAATGCCACGGGTGGTTCTTCGTCTGTGAAAGATGCGTGGGAGCATTTGCGTCTGGCTGCAGCCACCGCAAAAGCCAGCTTGTGCTTAGCGGCTGCGGACCAATGGAAAGTGCCTTTGCAAGATATCAACGTGAAAGACGGTGTGATCAGCCACGCCTCTGGTAAGTCAGCACATTTTGGTGAATTTGCACAAGCTGCTGCTGCGCAAACTCCCCGAAATGTCA
Organism: Comamonadaceae bacterium; assembly: GCA_947447245.1. GTDB lineage: Bacteria > Pseudomonadota > Gammaproteobacteria > Burkholderiales > Burkholderiaceae_C > Limnohabitans_A. The sequence continues at coordinate 19,595 of CANFJC010000015.1, read as the reverse complement.
GCCTCAAAGATCGCAAAGATTGGACGCTCATTGGCAAACCTTCTGTGCGTGCAGATGTGCCCGCAAAAACAGATGGCAGCGCTGTGTTTGGGATGGATGTGCGTCTGCCCAAAATGCTGTTTGCCAGTGTGGTGCAAGTCCCTCAAATGGGTGGCACCTTAAGCAGCTTCGATGCCAAAGAGGCTTTGGCCATGCCCGGTGTGGTGAAGTGTGTGCAGCTGACAAGTGCAGCAGGTTCTGCGCCTGGCTTTGCAGTGGTTGCCAAGTCCACTTGGCACGCCAAGCAAGCCGCAGACAAAGTGAAAGCCCAATGGGCACAGCGAACGGAAGGCGCCATTGATACAAAGCGCATTGAGTCTGAACTCAAAGAGAAGCTGAAATCAGAAAAGGGTTTTGCGTTTCATGAGCAAGGCGATGCCGCTAAAGCTGAAAGCAGTGCAGCGCGCATGATTGAAGCCCAGTACAAGGCGCCCTATTTGGCGCATGCCACCATGGAGCCCATGAACTGCACAGCGCAGTTTAAAGCGGGCGCTTTGGAAATTTGGGCACCTACGCAGGTGCCAGGATTGGCGCGTGCTGCAGCTGCCAAAGTGGCCAATGTGTCGGCCGACAAAGTGAAAGTGAACGTCACGCTTTTGGGTGGTGGATTTGGTCGTCGCTTAGAGGCCGATGTGGTCGCACAAGCCACTCAAATTGCCATGGCACTCGATGGCGTACCCGTTCAAATGGTTTGGTCACGTGAAGAAGACATGTCGCATGACTTTTACCGCCCCATGCATGTCGCGCAACTGAGCGCGGCTTTGAACGCCAAGGGTGAAGTTGAAAGTTTGCGCATCAAGTCGGCTGGTGACGCCATTTCACCGCGCTGGATGTCTCGCGTGTTGCCTGCTCTTTCTGGGCCGTTGGACGCACCAGACAAAACAACGGCAGAAGGCTTGTTTGATTTGCCTTATGCGTTTGCAAATCAACACATGTCGCATGTCTCAACCCGCATGGGCGTGCCGATTGGTTTTTGGCGCTCCGTGGGCCACTCGCACAATGCTTTCTTTTCTGAAAGTTTCATCGATGAGTTGGCTTTTGAAACCAAACAAGATCCTTTGGCCTTTCGCTTGTCTTTGTTAAAGCAGACACCGCGCTATGCAGCTGTTTTGAAGTTGGCTGCAGAGAAAGCCAATTGGGGCAGTGCTTTGCCAGCAGGTCATGCACATGGCTTGGCTTTTCACGAGTCCTTTGGCTCTATCGTGGCGCAAGTGGCCGAGGTGTCTATCGAGGGCAGTATGCCGCGCGTGCACCGCGTGGTGTGTGCCATCGATTGCGGCACCGTGGTCAACCCAGGCACAGTGGCGCAGCAAGTGGAGAGCTCGGTGAACTTTGCTTTGAGTGCGGCCTTGTTTGGCAAAATTGACATTCAAGATGGCGTGGTGCAGCAAACCAACTTTACCAACTATCCTTTGGTGCACATGGCCCAATCTCCAGTTGTTGAAACTTGGATTGTGCCAAGTACGCAGTCGCCAGAAGGTGTTGGCGAACCTGCTGTGCCGCCGTTGGCACCTGCTGTTGCCAATGCCATGTTTAAACTCACGGGTCAAAGGTTGCGATCTTTGCCTTTGAAGGCATAAACTTTTTGCCATGATTGAATTCGAACTGAGACCAAAATCACACCATGCCAAATTACAAACTCCAAGTTGAAGTGATTCCCCAGTATCTGCCTGAACAGTCAGATCCTGCGGCCGATCTCTACACATTTGCCTACAGCATCACCATTACCAACAAAGGTAATATTGCTGCGCAAGTTATCTCAAGGTCTTGGAGCGTGAACGATGCCAATGGCTTGCACGAGAAAATAAAAGGCTTGGGTGTGGTGGGCTACCAGCCCTTGCTGCAACCCGGTGAAAAATTTCAGTACACCAGCGGCACCCGTTTAAGAACACCGACAGGCACCATGCATGGCAGTTATTTTTGCGTGGCCGAAGATGGTGAAAAATTCGATGCTGACATCCCAATGTTTGTGCTGGACGCCCTCAGCAACGAATCGGGCAAACGAAACCTGCACTGATCTCAGCAAGTAGATCGGTGGCCATTCACTTCGCCATCAAATAGCTCAAGATGGCTTTCTGCACGGTCAGTAAATCCATTTTTTGCTCATAGCCCATAAAACCTTTGTATGCCAAAGGATCCATGGCAATCTCTCGGCCAATGGAGAACGGGGGAGTGGGCAGCAGTTTGGGCTTACCCATTGCTTCCAAGTGATTTGAACTCAATGACCATGCTGCATTGTCAAAGCCAGCAGGCCAAGCGTCTGTAATCAGCACATCGGTACTGCTGTCAATGGTTTCACTGAAACGAACATTCGGAATGTTTTCATGAAATTGTGCATCGCACAGGTGATCCAATTCAAAACCCAGAACGGCAGCCAACTCATGCCAAGACCTGAACACATTGGTCGTGGGGCCCCAAAGCGTGATTTGGGTCTTTGTCAGTGAGCCGATTGTTTTTTCAATCGAGAAGGCATCTGTCAGTACTTCACAGGGATGAGCTAAAGAAGTCATGGCATTGACAACAGGTCTGCGAGATGCGTTTGCAAACTCCGTCAATCGATCGTGATTTGAATCACGAACGACATAGATGTCATAAAACGGATCTAGGTAACCAGCCAAGTCGGCAGTCCGTTCGTTTGTCTTTAGGAAGTTGGGAAGCTCTACAAAGCTGAGGTTCAACTCTCGAAATGCTTGAATGAACGTGGTGCGAGTTCGGATGCCATTGCCTTCGAAAGACCATGCAACATGGCCGCTGAACGGGCTACTTGGTTTCGTTGCCAAGCTCCAAATAGACCGAATGTCTTTGGCGCTTAAGTCTTTGACCCGAATCAGTTTCATTTGAGAGCGCAAAAATTGGATGTTAAGGCAAGTCCATGCATTTATGCCGTAGAATCTAAATAAGAACAATTCTCATTTGAAATTTGGAGCAAAAGGATACCCCGAGGTGTTCAGCCCCCCACCCCTGACACTGAATGAACTCAAGTTACCCGCGACCTCCCTTTTCAGGCCATGCCGTCTCACTGAATCATTTTTTGATGGGTGACCTAGGCAGAATCACCGCCATAGATTCAGACATCGATCTAAGCCAAAGACTGACAGCCCTAGGCTTGCGTGAGGGTTGCCAAATACGGGTATTGCGCAAGGCTAGCTTTGGCGGCCCCCTTCATGTTCGGGTTGGTACCACAGAGCTCATCATGCGGCGCAGTGAGGCGCAACGAATAATGGCTGTGCCGGTGTGAAAAAGATCGTCCTTATTGGAATGCCCAATACGGGCAAGTCAAGCTTGCTCAACCGGCTTACTGGCGCGAATGCCAAGGTCGGTAACTGGCCAGGTTTGACGGTTTCTTTGCTGTCAGCCAGACTGATCGTGGGCGATCAAATGGTGCAACTGATTGACTTGCCTGGCATTTACGACCTAAGCGGTTATTCCGAAGACGAAAAAGTGGTGACCACTTATTTGGAAACGCAAAAACCCGATCTTATTTTGTTCATGATGAACGCCTCACAGGTGGATCGACAGCTGAACTTGTTGTCGCAAGTTTCAAGCAATGGCATGCCAGTGGTGGTGGTGATGAACATGGCCGATGAGGCCAAAGCGCTTGGCATTGAGATCAAGGTCGATCTCTTGAGCCGGCAATTAGGTTTGCCCGTTTGTTTGTTGTCTGCAAAATATGGGCAGGGCATGGAGCAGCTTCAAAAGCAAATGCGCGACGCACTCAAATCACTGCCTTCCAAGCCTTTGTCGCCTGCCGAAGTTCAGCGGGCGTTCAAGGCCAGTGTCATGGTGCCAGCCCAAGCCTCGCATCAGCTCACTGAACGTATCGACAAAGTCTTGCTTCACCCTTGGCTGGGTTTGCCCATCTTTTTTAGCGCCATGTTGCTTTTGTTTGAGGGTGTGTTTTCGATTGGCAAACCACTTCAAGATGCCATGAGTTGGCTTTTTACCAATTTAAGAACGCAAGCTTTAGAGCCCTTGTTGAGTGGCTTGCCACTGATGATGCAGGGCTTGTTGTTAGATGGTCTGTTCAACGGCATTAGCACGGTGGCCAGTTTTGTGCCACTCATCATTTTGTTTTTCTTGTTCTTAGGCATCGTGGAAGATACGGGCTATTTGTCTCGCGCAGCGTTCCTCATGGATGCGCTCATGTCTAAATTTGGAATGGACGGCCGCAGTTTTGTCATGTTGCTCATGGGCTTTGGGTGCAATGTGCCAGCGCTCATGGGAACGCGCGTCATACGGTCCAAGGGTCTGCGCTACCTCACCATGCTGACCATTCCATTCTCTTTGTGCACTGCGCGTTTGCAGGTCTTTGTGTTGTTCATTGCCGCCATGTTCACAACAGCGCAGGCGCCTTGGGTGCTGTTCTCTTTGTATTTGGTCAGCATTGCACTGGCCATGATCACATCGCTCATTTTTAAAAATAAGTATGTCAATATCGATGCCTTTGTTTTAGAAATTCCACCCTACCGTTTGCCCACCCTGCGGCAAATGATCTTGAAAGGCTGGCAAGAGGTGCGTCATTTTTTGACTCGAACCACGCGTTTCATCATGTTGGGTGTTTTGCTCATTTGGGTGCTGACTAACTTTCCAGAAGGTGCCACTGCCGGCAGTTTGGAAACTTGGGCAGGGCAATTGAGCCATTGGATGGCTCCTCTGTTAAAACCTTTGGGCATCAATGAGCAATTGACCATTGCCTTGGTCTTTGGCTTTGTGGCCAAAGAAGTGGTAATTGGTGCATTGGCCGTCATTTATGGTCACGAAGGGCAAGCATTGATCGACGCCATTGTTCACAACATGGATTGGATCAGTGCCTACAGCTTCATGTTATTTGCTTTGATCTACACACCTTGTGTGTCCACCATTGCCACCATTCGCAATGAAACAAAGAACTGGGCGTTTACGACTTTGTCGGTCGCTTGGCCGCTGTGTGTGGCTTGGTTGGTCAGTTTTGCGTTTTATCAAACAGCGATGTGGGTTCGTGTCCATGCTTGAGTCAGTCCAAAACCGACGGAACAATTTACTGGGCATTGGCTGGATGATTGCTTCTATGGCTGGTTTTTCCATTGAAGATGCATTCCTCAAGACTGTGACCCAACAAGTGCCGGTAGGACAAGTCTTGATGATGTTTGGCGCAACAGGTCTTTGTATCTTCGCGCTCATGGCGCGACGTGCAGGCGCACAATTGTTTCTTCCAGAAGTCTTTACGCGGCTTATGTTGTTCAGGGCCGTGTTTGAGTTTTTTGGACGATTGTTCTACATCTTGGCCATTGCCTTAACGCCCATGTCTTCGGCTACCGCCATCTTGCAATCAGCGCCTTTGTTTGTTGTTTTAGGCGCGCGAATTTTTTTACGTGAAAAAGTAGATGCCAAAATTTGGTTGGCTATTTTTGTCGGCCTTTTGGGCGTCATGATCATTTTGCGACCTTCAGCAGAAGACTTTACTTCGATGTCCTTATTGGCTGTTGTTGGAACGCTAGGTTTTGTGGGTCGCGATTTGTTTTCACGTGCTGCACCACCTACTCTGACCAAGGAGGTGCTTGGCTTTTATGGCTTTACCACCATGGTGATTGCTGGCGCATGCTTTGCGCTTTGGGATGGCAAGCCATTTGTAGCATTGCAGGCGCAGCAATTTCTGATGCTTAGCGCTGCCTTGATATCTGGTGTTTTTGGGTACACCGCACTCATGATTGCCATGCGAACGGGCTCGATTGGTGCAGTCACACCCTACCGATATTCGCGCTTGCTATTTGGCATTTCGATTGGTGTGCTTGTATTTGAAGAGCGGCTGGATGCACCTATGCTACTGGGGTGCGCTGTTGTGATGGGTGCAGGACTTTTTATCGGTTGGCAAAGCCAGCGTCGTCAACGCGCTCAATGATGACTGGATCGTTCTCAGGTCGAATGACACGCACGCCGTGTTTGCTCAATATTTCAACATAGACTGAAGCCGCGCCTTCTTTGGCCAGAGCGCCCAAGCTTTCAATCACTGCGCTCACTTTCACCACTTCAGCGGTTTCTTCCGTTAATCCTACCCTGCAATCAAAGTCCCAGAAGTCAACTTCTTTGGGCACAGCACGATTGCGTTCGCGTTTGAAGTATTTGCGGATCTCGTGTTTGACCGCTTCCAAGATGCGTTCGGGGTTTTTGCCTTCAATTTGAAGGAGAAAGTTCTTTTTCATCGATAGATCCTAATAGGGCAAGCGCCCATTCGGGACGTTGATGCAAGTTTCGATTATCGCTTAGCCAATGAATGGCTAGGTAAAGCGTTGACCCAAGGCTTTCATACGTCTACCCCAAGCCTCGCGAGTCAATTCAATGCTGTCATAGAAACTCGGAATGACCAACAGCGTCAGAATGGTAGAAGTAATGGTGCCGCCAATGATGGCCGTGGCCATGGGCCTGTAAAACTCACTGCCTTCGCCAATGCCAATGGCCACTGGCAGCATGCCGGCTATCAAGGCAAAGGTGGTCATGATGATGGGGCGCAAACGTTTGCGGCCTGCAGCCATGAGAGCCTCTTCGCGGTCCATGCCTTCGGATTCTGAGGTGCGAGCCGCATCCAGCAGCAAAATGGCATTTTTAGCGACCAAGCCCATCAGCATGATCACACCAATGAGGCTCATGAGATTCAATGTGCCGCCTGTTAAGAGCAAAGCCACAACAACGCCAATGAGCGACAAGGGCAAGGAAAACATGACCGCCAAGGGCGCGGTGAATGAACCAAATTGCATGACCAAAATGAAGTACATCAGACCAATGCCCGAAATCAGCGCGATGCCCATTTCGGCAAAAACTTCTTTTTGGTCCTTGGATGCGCCATCTAGTTCAAGACCATAACCCTCTGGGAAATTGATGTTCTTGGCAATCTTCAGGGCATCTGCCGTGACTTCACCCGAAGAGCGACCTTGTACATTGGCAGAGACGCCAATGGTTCGCTTGCCATCAGAGTGCTCAATTTTGGAGGGTGCTTTGCCCATCGAGACTTTGGCAATTTGGGCTAGAGGCACAACTGTGTTCATACCGCTGACCGTAATGGGTAAGCGTTCAATGTTGGTCGCACTCATGCGATCTTCGGGGCTTAAACGAACAGCCACATCGCGCGATTCACCTGTAGGGTCGACCCAGTCTCCAACTTCTATGCCCGCAAAAGCAACGCGCAATGCATTGGCTGTGTCGGTGACTGAAATGCCCAAAGAGTTGGCCAAACCGCGGTCCAATTCAATTTGTAATTCGTTCTGAGGGTCTTGTTGTGACAAGCCCACGTCAACAGCCCCAGGCACTTGCTTGAGTTGCGCCATGAATTCACTGGTGATGGCCAGCAATTTGCGCGAGTCGGTACCGCTGAATCGAATTTGCACGGGCTTGGACGCACCGTTGGACAAGTCGTCTAGTACGGTGTACTCGGCGCCCACCAATTGGGAGGTTCGTTTGCGCAGTTCAATGGCAATGTCTTGTGCTTTGCGTTGGCGATCGGTACTTTTGCCAATGTCCACATAAATGCGGCCACCACCTGGGTTCACATAACTGTTGGTCGCCTTGGTTTCGGGCAAGCTGCGGGCCATGACAGCAGCAGCTTCCAACTTCATGCGTGAGTAGTCCAAATTGCTACTGGCAGGCGTACGTACATCAATGGCCAGCGTTTTGCCATCTGACTTCGGTAAGAAACTAGAACCGCCAAACTGATATTGCAAAAAGATGGCTGCAAAGAAACTGACCACTGCAAACGTGATCATCCAACGTCGATGGTGCAAGGCCCAGGCGATGACGTTGCCATAGCGATCGGCCTGATGGTCAAACCAGGCATTGAATTGCTGAAGTTTCAGGCTGATGCCTGTTTTAGGCTTGAGGTGCTCTCCAGGGGGGTCACCCCAGTAGGCGGACAACATGGGATCTAGCGTGAATGAAATCAACAAGCTCACCAAAACCGAGGCCACCACAGTCAGGCCGAATGGACGAAACCATTCGCCAGAAACCCCAGGCATGAAGCCCACGGGAATGAACACCGCCACGATGGAGAACGTGGTGCCTGCCACGGCCATGCCAATTTCGGAAGTGCCGCTCAGTGCCGCGGTTCGTCTGTCTGCGCCACGTTCCATATGCCGCACGATGTTTTCTCGAACCACAATGGCGTCATCAATCAGAACACCAATGGCCAAGGACAAACCTAGCAAACTCATAAAGTTAAGTGTGAAGCCACACAACCAAACGGCGATGAATGCCGTAATCACAGAGGTGGGCAATGAAAGCGCTGTAATGAGGGTGGATCGCCAAGAATTCAAAAACACATAGACCACAAAAATAGTGAGGCCCGCACCAAAGATCAGCGCGTCCACCACATTGTTCAAGCTGTTTCTGGCTTCAATGCCGCCATCTTGCGTGATTTCAAGTTGCGTACCTTCGGGCAGTGTTTTGCTGACTTCGGCCACCAATGCACGGATCTCATTGGCAACACTCACGGTTGAGGCGTTGCGTGAACGTGTGATGGCCAACCCGACGTTGGGTTTGCCGTTTCTCACGCTCATGGTGGCGAGTTCGGCAAACCCATCGGACACGGTGGCGACCTGACCCAATCGAATGAGGTCATTGCCACTGCGCTTGATCACGATTTGGTTGAACTCAGCAGGTGTTTCAATGCGGCCAAGCAAGCGAATGCTTTGATCTTCCAGTGCGCCGCGAATTTTGCCAACCGGCGCTGCCGCATTTTGAGATCTGAGTGCGTTCACCACTTCGGTGACTGAAAGATTCACTTCGCGAAGTTTTTGTGAATGCAGCAACACACTCAACTCACGTTTGAGTGCGCCGTTGACATTGACTTGGGCCACCCCTGAAATGCCGCGAAACTTATCGGCAATTTGATCTTCTGCGATGCGTGATATTTCAGCATGGCTTTGACTTGAAGAAGACAAAGCCAATTGCATGATGGGTTGAGCGCCGGGGTCAATTCGAAGAATGACAGGCTCGCGAATTTCTGTAGGCAGCTTGTAGCGAACCTTGCCAATGGCGTTGCGGACTTCGTCGGTGGCTTCCACCATGTTCTTCTTGAATTCGAAAAACACTTGAATGTTCGCGTTGCCTTCGTTGGCTGTTCCGCGTAAATCTTTGATGCCATTGACAGACTGCATGGCTTTTTCAACACGGTTGAGCACTTCACGTTCAACCGTGTCAGGCGATGCGCCGGGGTAATTGATATCGATCACCAACAATGGCAAATCGACATCTGGAATTTGATTGACTTTGAGTTTCTTCAATGCCAACAGCCCCATGGCCATGAGCATGAGCAAAATGACGATGGTGACAATCGGTTTCTTAACGCTGAAATTAGACAGAAACATGTTTTATTGACCTACCTTGGCAGCAGTGTCTGCACGCAGCGTAAAGGGTTGTCCGTCTTTCAAAGAACTGCTTGTGTTGCGCAATATTTTTTCGCCTGCCACTAAGCCTGAGCTCACCACCCATTCACCAAGGCGTGTATCGCGGTCTCCCAGTTGAACATTGCGCTTCACAATTTTGTTGCCATCTAAAACCCACGCAAATACTTTGTCGCCTTCTCTGCGCAGACTGCTTTCAGAAACCATCAATGCAGATTTGGTAGAGGTTTCAATCACACCTTCGGCAAACAGGCCCACCACGGGAGGGCGATCTTTGCCAGCGATCTCCACAATCACAGAAACTTGTCGCGTCACAGGGTTGGCAGCGCCATCAATGCGTTTGATGGTGCCACGGCTGCCCAATTGATCGCCCGATTGAGCCACGCCATTGATGCGAAAATTAACGCGCTGACCCACCTTCAAGCTGCTCATTTGATCGGCAGAGACTTGGCCCTCAAATCGCATGCTGCTGGGGTCAATCACTTGTATCAGTTCTTTGCCAATTTGAGCGGTGTCTCCAGCCGAAGCTTTCCGTGCACTCACAACACCCTGAAACGGTGCGCGAACTTCTGTGCGGTCGAGCTGCTGCTTGGCCGCAGCCACGCGCGCTTTGCTGGCGACGAATTCACTTTGGGCACTGTTGCGTTTATTTTCCGATTCTTCCAAGCCCTGCAAGGACACCATGCCCTGTGCTTGAAGTGATTTGATTCGCTGATATTGGCGCTCTGCGCCATCCAAGGATTGCGCAGCAGCACGCATCGATTCTTCAGCAGAATTGAGGTTGTCACGCAACACCGAGCTGTCCAAGCTGACTAGCAAATCGCCTTTACGAACCAGCTCGCCATTTTCTTTGTGTACTTTGATCACCATGGCAGCAACCTCGGCCCGCAGGTCGGCTCGAATTTCAGGTTGGAGCGAACCTGAGATGACAGGGCCAGTACCGTGCTCTGAAGTGCCTACCTGCAAAACGTCTTCATTGCCTAAACTGATGGCCACAGCTTCAAGCTTTTGATCGGCTTCTGAATTTGGTTTTTTGCAAGCAACCAAAGCACTGCTAAGGCCAAGGCAAAGTGCCACTGAAAAAAGAGTGGAATAAGCAAAGGGAAAACGACCCAAACGAGGGGAAGGCAACATGGCAACTCCAACTGCTAAAAAAAGTAAGCGTATTACATCATGAGATGTCAATGGCTGATTTTTAAAGGCTTGTTCTGAGTGACCAAATTTCGGGAAACAGAACCACGTCGAGCATCTTGCGCAAATAGCTGACGCCGCCTGTACCTCCCGTGCCCCTTTTAAAGCCAATGACTCGCTCGACAGTGGTCAGGTGCCTGAAGCGCCATAGCCTAAAAGCGTCTTCCAAATCGGCCAATTCTTCACCCAATTGATACAAATCCCAGTGCTGTTTGTGATTTCTATAAACCACCAGCCAAGCTGCTTCGACTTCAGCGTTGGCCGCATAGGACTGCCGCCAGTCACGTTTCAAGTAATCTTGTGGAATGGCCAAGCCTTTTCGGGCTAGCAACTTCAAGCTAGCGTCATAAAGTGAAGGCGCTACATAACTGCTCTCCACAAGGGCATGCAAATCAGGTCGGTGCGAGTGGGGCAGCAGCATGGCGGCATTTTTATTGCCCATCGAGAATTCAATGCATCGGTATTGCCAGCTTTGAAAGCCACTTGATTGGGCCAAGTAGGGCCTGATGGCGCTGTATTCAGGAGGTGTCATGGTGGCCAAAACATCCCACGCATGAACCAGCTGCGACATGATCTGTGAAACACGTGCCAACATTTTGAAGGCATCGGGCAATTCATCTTGATCGATGTGCCGTATGGCGGCGCTCAACTCATGCAGCATGAGTTTCATCCACAACTCACTGGTTTGGTGTTGCACGATAAACAGCATTTCGTTGTGATCTGGCGACAGTGGCTTCTGCGCGTTCAAAATGTCATCCAGCTGCAAATAATCACCATAGCTCATGGATTGGCTGAAGTCGAGCGTGCCCTCGCTGGCGTTGGGGCTAAAAGGGCATCCGGACATGGTGGGCTTTCAAAGAACTTAAGTGACGGTATTTTTGTGTGAAAACCGCGGCTGTTGCCACTCGCTGCTGTCCATCACTTGTTTCAAGTGCTGCACGGCATGCCATACGTCGACAAATCTTGTGTACAAAGGTGTTAAACCAAATCGCAAAATATCGGGGTGGCTTTTGCCATCGCCTGCACGAAAATCGCCAATCACACCGCGTGCAATCATGGCTTGCACAATGGCGTAGGCGCCTTCACTTCGAGTCAGGCTGACTTGGGAGCCTCGCAAATTTTCTTCAAGCGGCGTTGCCATGCCAAAACCGCATGCCGTCAGTTGGGTCTGGACCAAATGCATGAACAAGCCAGTGAGTGCCAATGATTTTTTTCGCAGTGCTTGCATGCCCCCCAGTTTTTCTGCTTCTAAAAATGCATCCAGGGCTGTGTCGAGTGCGGTCAAACTGAGAATCGGTTGCGTACCGCATTGGTAGCGTGCAATGCCCGAGGCTGGTTTGTAATCGGGTGTGAATTCAAACGGTGCTGCGTGCCCCCACCAGCCGCTCAGGGGCTGCCAACAGCGATCGGTGTGCTTGGGATGGACCCAAACAAACGCGGGTGCGCCTGGGCCGCCATTCAGGTATTTGTAGCCGCAACCCACCGCAAAGTCAGCTTGTGAATCGTTTAAATCAACAGGCACAGCACCAGCGCTGTGTGCCAAATCCCAAACGGTCAAGGCGCCCACGCTGTGCGCTGAGGCCGTCATGGCTTTCATATTGAGCATGGCACCCGTGCGGTAGTTCACGTGCGTCAACATCAACACAGCAACGTCTGCTTGCAAAGCAGATGGCAGCGCTTCAGCCTCGACCAATTTCAAAGTGAATCCGCGTTCTTTGCACAAAGCTTCTGCAATGTAGAGGTCGGTTGGGAAATTGGTGCGCTCACTCAGAATGATTGTTTTCTCTGGATGATCTGCTTGCGCAATGGACAGCGCGGCACTCAACACTTTGAACAAATTGATCGAGGTGCTGTCAGCGGCCACCACCTCGTCATCATTTGCGCCAATGAGCTTTGCAATTTTGTTGCCCACTTGAAGGGGCATCTGAAACCAGCCGGCAGCGTTCCAACTCTGGATAAGGTCTTGGCCCCACTCTTTTGTCACGGCGGCCGCTACCCGCGCGGGCGTTGCTTTGGGCAATACGCCAAGAGAGTTGCCATCAAGGTAAATCATGCCCTCAGGCACTTGAAATAAATCACGCAGCGAACGCAAAGGATCTTGTTGGTCCAGTGCCTCACATTCAGCGAGGGTGTTGGCGGTATTTGTCTGGGTCATAAGGCTTTTCAGAGTTCTCTCAAAATGGCACGCACAGGACTGGCGTCTGCGTTCATGAATTTCAGGGGCAGGGCAATCAGTTCGTAATTGCCTTCTTCAATGTGGTCAAGTTGCAAGTTTTCCAAAACACGCATGTTGCGTTTTCTGATGATCTGATGGCTGTCCAAAGTTTTGCTGTCGGCAGGGTCAATGCTGGCGGTGTCGATGCCAACCAGCTTCACGCCCAAATCTGCCAAAGCAGTCAAGGTTTGGGGTGCAAACGCTTTGAGTTGTGAATCAAACGCTTGTTCGGGGAACTGGGCATAGGTTCTCACCAAAACGCGCGCTGGTAAGTCCTCGAGTTTGTGCGCTAAATCTTGCAAAGTGATGAGTGGGCCAGCCGCCATGGCATGAATCACCCGGCAGGGTCCAATGAAGGTTTGCAAATCAACTTGGCCGATGGCCTCGCCAGACGGGTCGTAGTGCAAAGGCGCATCGGCATGCGATCCCACGTGGGGGGACAGCGTGATGGCGCTCACATTCACCGGGCATTGCGGCGAAATCTCGGCTGTCCATTTCAGTTGAAAGGACGTGTCGCCAGGAAAGACTGGGCTATTGGCGTCAATGGGTGGGGAAATGTCCCAAATTTTTTTCATGAGGCGCAAAGATAGCGCGCTCAGGAATTTGTGGTGTCGGTTATATCCAACACATGTCGAAAATAGGCAGGTAACCTGGCCGAAGGCACTTCGTCGTAAACTTGCACGCATGAATTTGACGCCCGAATCTTGGCAAGCCATTCAACTCACATTCGAGTTGGCTACTCTGACCACCCTTTTGCTGCTGGTCATTGCGACGCCCTTGGCTTGGTGGCTCTCGCAAACTCAGTCTTCATGGCGTGCGCCCATTCATGCCTTGGTCACTTTGCCATTGGTCTTGCCGCCGTCCGTGTTGGGTTTTTACCTTCTCATTGTCATGGGGCCGCAAGGACCCTTAGGGCAATTGACCCAGTCAATGGGCTGGGGCGTGTTGTCCTTCACATTCACAGGTTTGCTCATTGGCTCCATTTTGTTCTCTTTGCCGTTTGCGGTTCAGCCGCTTCAACACGCATTTGACGCCATTGGTTCAAGGCCGATGGAAGTGGCGGCCACTTTGCGCGCCAGTCCCTTCGATGCATTTTTCTCTGTGGCCTTGCCTTTGGCCAAGCCTGGCATGGTCACAGCGGCCATTTTGAGCTTTGCACACACGGTGGGCGAATTTGGGGTGGTGCTCATGATTGGCGGCAACATCCCTGGCCAAACACGTGTGGTGTCGACAGAAATTTATGGACATGTGGAAGCCATGGAATACGCCCAAGCGCATGTGTTGGCGGCAGGCATGTTGGTCTTTTCTTTTGTGGTGTTGTTGGCCTTGGCCTTGATGAACCGTCGTCAAAGGCAAGTGGTGTGAAGATGATTCACCTGCAAATCAAGATCCTTCGTTCAGCGTTTGAGTTGAACCTAGAACTTCAATTGCCGGGCCAAGGCATCACGGCCATTTTTGGCCCCTCTGGTTCTGGCAAAACAAGTTTGCTGCGCGCAGTCGCGGGTTTGGAAAAAAATCAACAAGGCCGAATTCAAATAGGCGCCAACATTTGGCAAGACACTCGGCAAGGCATTTGTTTGCCTACTTGGCAACGGTCCTTGGGTTATGTGTTTCAAGAATCAAGCTTGTTGCCCCATCTCAGTTTGGCAGAGAATTTGAACTTTGGTTTGAAGCGCGCATTGAAGTCTTCCAACAGTGTGCAGACAGAAGCGAACAAAGCTTTGCAAGCATCCATTGAACTCTTGGGCATTGGCAGCTTGTTGCAACGCATGCCAGATGAATTGTCAGGCGGTGAACGGCAGCGCGTGGCCATCGCCAGAGCCATTGCCATGCAGCCTCAATTGCTTTTAATGGACGAGCCCTTGGCATCTTTGGATGCAGCTCGCCGCCAGGAAATTTTCCCTTGGCTGGCTAGCTTGCGTGATGCGTTGAAGATACCCATGTTGTATGTCACGCACTCTGCTGAAGAAGTGACGCGCTTGGCCGATCACATGGTGGTGTTGGACAGAGGGCAAGTCAAAGCGCAAGGTCCTGTGAACCAAGTACTGACACAGGTGGTGAATCCTGTTGTGGTGGGCGAGGATGCTGGCGCATTGATCGCAGGCCACATTGGCGCCCTTGATGCGCAATGGCATTTGTCGCGTGTTGATTTTGAGGGTGGTTTTGTTTGGATGCGCGATGCGGGTCTGACAGTTGGTAAGGCTGTGCGCATCCGCATCTTGGCACGCGACGTCAGTTTGGCAACTTCTGAACCTCAAAACACCAGCATTCAAAACCAACTGATGGCAAGCATTCAAAGCATCACGCCAGACCCGCATCCCTCCCAAGTGATGGTGGTTTTGAAGTGTGGCGCAGAGGAAGTGCTTGCCAGGGTCACCAAGCGCGCCGTCAATGAATTGGCCTTGGAAGTTGGCATGCCTGTTTGGGCGCAAGTGAAGTCTGTTGCCTTGGTGGCTTGATCAAACTATTCAGGTGAGCTCAAACCAGTTTTCTAGTTTGAGTTGGGGTACACGTGAAAATTCTTTCAAGTTGTTGGTCACCAGTGTTCCGTTGATGCTCAGTGCTTGAGCTGCAATCAAGGTGTCCATTGGGCCAATCGACAAACCTTTCTTTTCCAATGAGCTTCTGAGGTCGGCATAAAACCAGACGCACTGACTGTCAAAAGGAAGAATTTGCAGAGGGGCTAAGAACATGTCTAAGGCTTTTCGATTCCTCATGGAGCCAGATTTAGCAACACCATAAGCCAACTCGGATGCAGCAATGCTGCTGATGCCAACTTCACCTGCTTTGTAGGTATTGAAACGATCAAGTACCTTAGGGGGCCGATTGTTGATGATGTAGATGCATGTGTTTGTGTCTAACAAAATCACAACAACACCTCTGGGCGAATTTGATGCTCAGCTTGTTGTCGATCAATCTTGAATCCTGGTTCAAATGAGTCCAATGCCGCTTCAAGCATTTGCCAAGGATTTTCGATGGGCATCAATAAAACACCATCACCCACACGTTGGATGGCGACCTCTTTGCCGTTGAAACGGTATTCCTTGGGTAATCGAACGGCTTGGCTGCGGCCTGTTTGAAAGATCTTTGCGGTGTCCATGGCAATTCCTGTTTTCAAATCTATTTGATACATATCATTGGTATGCATCATATTCGGTTTCAAGCAATTAAGCTCATTCAATCTCTTGCAAATCGATTGATATGCCTTAAATGCATAAACAAACAACAAATGATTCGTTTGAGTTTTGAGGAGTGGGTTTCACAATCGCATCCTTTCTCTTATAGATGCTCCATGAACAAGATCAAATCCATTGCCATCGCCTCTTTGCTGGCAGTTTCAGGCCTGAACGTTTCTGCCCAAACTTTGCTCAACGCATCTTATGACGTGGCTCGCGAGTTTTACAAAGATTACAACGCCGCCTTCATTGCTAATTACAAAAAGACCACTGGCAAAGACGTCAAGATCGATCAAGCGCATGGCGGTTCTAGCGCGCAAGCGCGTGCAGTGAACGACGGTTTGGACGCCGACGTGGTCACCATGAATACCACTACCGACATCGATTTCTTGGCCAGCAAAGGCATCGTGGCTGCAGACTGGACCAAACGCTATCCTCACAGCGCATCCCCCACCAGTTCTACCATGCTGTTCTTAACGCGGAATGGCAATCCCAAAAACATCAAAGACTGGGACGACCTGATCAAGCCGGGCATTCAAGTGATTGTGGTCAACCCCAAAACGGGTGGCAACGGCCGCATGGCTTATTTGGCGGCTTGGGGTTATGTCCGTAAAAAGGGTGGCAGCGAAGCCGATGCCGCAGCCTTTGTGGCCAAACTTTACAAAAACGTGCCAGTGTTGGCCAAGGGTGGTCGCGATGCCACCACCATCTTTTTGCAACGCAATATTGGTGATGTGTTGGTGACTTTTGAATCTGAAGTGATTTCTGTTGACAACGAGTTTGGTGCCGGCAAAGTGGACGCTGTTCACCCGTCCATCAGCATCGTGGCCGAAAACCCAGTGGCAGTTGTAGAGCGCACAGTGAACAAAAAAGGCACAGGCGATTTGGCCAAGGCCTATTTGAACTTTCTCTACTCTGACGAAGCACAAGAGATTGCAGCCAAACATGCGCTGCGTCCCACCAACCCAGTCATTTTGAAAAAATACAGCAAGACCTTCAAGCCTTTGCAGTTGTTCACAGTGAACGAGGTATTTGGCTCTTTCGCTGAAGCGCAAAAAGTGCACTTCAACGACGGTGGCAATTTCGACAAGCTGTACACCGTGAAGTAAGTCATGCTCTCTAGCTCCGCTGCGGCGGCCCCTGCCAAGCGCAGGGCGCCCGCCCGGGTATTGCCCGGTTTCAAAATCACTTTGGGGTACACCTTGATGTACCTTTGTTTGATTGTGCTCATTCCTTTGTCTGCACTGGTTTTCAAAACATTCACGCTCACATGGGATCAGTTTTGGGCAGCCGTCACAGGCCCTCGCGTGATGGCTTCTTATCGCCTCACATTTGGTGCGTCCTTGATTGCGGCCTTGGTCAATGTGGTGTTTGGTTTGTTGGTCGCATGGGTATTGGTGCGTTATCAGTTCTTTGGCAAAAAAGTGGTCGATGCCTTGGTCGATTTGCCATTCGCATTACCCACCGCAGTCGCTGGTATTTCTTTAACGGCATTGCTGGCAGGCAACGGTTGGGTGGGCCAATACCTCGAGCCCATGGGCATTCAACTGGCCTTCAACGCCAACGGCATTGTCATTGCGCTCATCTTCATAGGCTTGCCCTTTGTGGTTCGCACAGTTCAGCCCGTGTTGGAAGATGCTGAAAAAGAATTGGAAGAAGCAGCCACTTGTTTGGGCGCATCGCGTTGGCAAACATTCTCTAAGGTGATATTCCCTTCCATCGCACCAGCATTGCTCACGGGTTTTGCGATGGCGTTCGCGCGCGGGATGGGTGAATATGGCTCGGTCATTTTCATTGCAGGCAACATGCCCATGATCTCTGAAATCACACCGCTCATCATCATTGGCAAGTTGGAACAATACGACTACGCGGGTGCCACCGCAGTAGCCACCGTCATGTTGGTCATCTCTTTCATCTTGCTCTTGGTCATCAATGGCCTTCAAACTTGGCAGCGACGTCACTCAGGGGCGCCTGTATGAGCACGCCTATCGTTCGCCGCGCAGAAGCTGGCACGACAGAAGCCGCATGGGTGCGCTACACCCTCATCGGCATTTCGCTGGTCTTCTTATTTTTGTTTTTGGTGCTACCACTTGCTGCCGTTTTTGCAGAGGCATTGCGCAAAGGCTTTGATGCCTATTGGGAAGCGCTTAAAGAGCCAGATGCTTGGTCGGCCATTCGCCTCACACTGATCACGGCCCTCATTGCGGTGCCTCTTAATTTGGTGTTTGGTGTTGCCGCCGCATGGTGCATTGCCAAGTACGAATTCAAAGGCAAATCGGTGCTCACCACTTTGGTGGACTTGCCATTCTCCGTATCGCCTGTGGTGGCCGGATTGGTGTATGTGCTGATGTTTGGCGCGCAAGGCTGGTTTGGCCCTTGGCTGCAAGAACACGATGTCAAAGTTATTTTTGCAGTGCCCGGCATTGTGTTGGCCACCATCTTTGTCACCTTTCCTTTCATTGCACGGGAACTCATTCCGCTCATGCAAGCGCAGGGCAATGAAGAAGAGCAGGCTGCCATTGTGTTGGGCGCTACAGGCTGGCAAACCTTTTGGTATGTCACGCTGCCTAACATCAAGTGGGGTTTGATCTATGGCGTTATTTTGTGCAACGCCCGCGCCATGGGTGAGTTTGGCGCGGTGTCGGTGGTGTCTGGGCACATTCGCGGTCAGACCAACACCATGCCCTTGCACGTTGAAATTTTGTACAACGAATACCAATCGGTGGCGGCATTTGCGGTGGCTTCATTGTTGGCCTTGCTGGCGCTTGTGACTTTGGTCATCAAGTCGGTGGCCGAATGGCGTCACGAACGCGAGATGAAAGCCATTGGCAATTTACCGCCAGAAAATATCAAAACAGCGCCTTTAGATCTGTCATTGAAAGCCGCATCATGAGCATTGAAATTAGAAACGTTCACAAACAGTTCGGCGATTTTCACGCACTGCGTGATGTCAGCCTGGACATTGACTCCGGCGAGCTGGTGGCCTTGCTTGGCCCATCGGGCTGCGGCAAAACCACTTTGCTGCGCATCATTGCGGGCTTAGAAACTGCCGACACGGGTACCATTGCCTTCAGCGGCGAAGACACCACCCACGTGCACGTGCGCGAGCGCCAAGTGGGTTTTGTGTTCCAACACTACGCCTTGTTCCGACACATGACAGTGTTTGAAAACGTGGCCTTTGGCCTGCGCATGAAGCCGCGCAATCAGCGTCCAACAGAAACTGTCATCCAACAAAAAGTTCACGACCTGTTGAATCTGGTGCAACTCGATTGGCTGGCCGATCGCTATCCTTCGCAACTCTCGGGTGGTCAGCGTCAGCGCATTGCCTTGGCACGTGCATTGGCCGTTGAGCCTAAAGTGTTGTTGCTCGACGAACCCTTTGGCGCGCTCGATGCCAAAGTGCGCAAAGAACTTCGTCGTTGGCTGCGTCGCTTGCACGATGATTTGCATGTCACCAGTATTTTTGTCACGCACGACCAAGAAGAAGCCTTGGAAGTGGCCGACCGCGTGGTGCTGATGAACAATGGCCGTGTGGAGCAAATTGGCTCACCTCAACAAGTGTGGGACCATCCTGCCAGCCCCTTTGTGTATGGCTTCTTGGGCGAT
>CANFJC010000014.1 GCA_947447245.1 Comamonadaceae bacterium | reverse complement strand
CCTCTTGAACAAGATAATAAATAAGGCCAGCGAAAAAGATCCAAAACACATACAACAGTATTTGCGCTAGATCGACGTAGCCTGTAATGTTTCCTACGGTTTGCATAACGACTTCTCCTTTTGAACAACTGAATAACTAAATACGAGACTCGGCCAAGCCGAGGGTTTGGGGGACAACGGGTGAAACAGAGCTTCTGCGCTTGACCAAGGGGCCAACCGCAATCAAAGTCAAGAACAACAAAAGCATTTCGACGTGATAAACCATGCTGTAACCCACAGAAGGGTCGGTCAAAGCAGAGCCCAGTGCGCCCTCGTTGCTGAGCGTGGTCACGATATCTCGCAGTGCACCGCCAAAGAACATTGACAGGCCCGCTGCCGCAGCTTGAACGGCACCCCAGGCGCCTAATGCCAAACCGACGAAGGCAGATTCCAGTCGCATGGCGGTGAACAAGGTACCGACCGCAAACAAACCACCACCAAATCCCACAC
Source organism: Comamonadaceae bacterium (assembly GCA_947447245.1). Taxonomy (GTDB): domain Bacteria; phylum Pseudomonadota; class Gammaproteobacteria; order Burkholderiales; family Burkholderiaceae_C; genus Limnohabitans_A. Next base: position 21,634 of record CANFJC010000014.1, on the reverse strand, counting down.
CAAAGGCACCAAATCGAAACAGCCAACCCGCATCTAACGGTGCCGAGAAAATGACAGCAGAAAAAGCAGGCAAGCCAGCCAGTGCGCCGTAAGCAGCCAAACGCATGGGGTCGATGCCACCGGCCAACTTTCGACCTGCGACATAAAAGCCAAGCAATCCACCACCCGCCAACATGGCCGTCAGTGCACTGGTTGCGCCCACGCTCAGCTTGAGAATTTCACCGCCGTAGGGCTCCAAAATAATGTCTTGCATGTTGAAGGCCATGGTGCCAAGGGCTGTTGCCCACAAGAACCGGCGTGCTTGTGGAAGGGCAATGAACTCTGCCCAGACCTCTGTGAATGGTCTGCGAATTTCTGTTTTCAAAGCAGCCACGCGTGCGGGATTTCGCGGCTCTTGCTTCCACAGCGCAAAGCCATTGAGAATGAGAACCACCAAAGCGGTGCCTTGCACTGTTTGAACCAAATATTCTGGCGTGAAGTTAGACAGCAAGACGCTGTAAGCCAAGCTGCCAAACACAGCACCCACCAACAGCATGGTGTACAAAAGGGCTACCACACGGGGGCGTGTTTCTTCACTGGCTTGATCGGTTGCCAGCGCCAAGCCTGCCGTTTGCGAGGTTTGTAAACCTGCACCCACCATCAAGAAAGCCATCGCTGCGGCGCCTTGTCCGACCCAGTCAGGCACAGGCACTTGGCCGCGACCCGAGAGCACCAACAGCGCAAAGGGCATGACGGCCAATCCCAAGAATTGAATCAAGGTACCACCCCACATGTAAGGCACGCGGCGCCAGCCAAAAGCAGACACATGCACATCAGACTGATAGCCAGTGACGGCACGAAACGGCGCCACCAAAAGGGGCAAGGCCAACATCATGGCAACCAGCCAAGCGGGCACACCCAACTCCACAATCATCACCCGGTTCAAGGTGCCAATCATCAGGGCCGTTGTGATACCCATGGTGAATTTGAACAAAGACAAGCGCAGCAGCCGAGACATGGGCAAGCCCGCGCTGGTGACGTCTGCAAACGGCAACCAAGTCGAAGGCAGTTGCTTGACGTACTTGGAAAAAGTCTTGCCTTTCATGAACGGATCCACTCCATGGCTTTGGATTTGTAGAAACCACTGGAGACTTTGTGCGCGCGTGCGCACTGCCAGTCGTTCAATGATTCGTGTGTTTTCATCAGATTGGCGATCCGTGTTTCAGCCATGGGCTCAAGCCATGGCGCACGATCACCACGGGGCAACAAGCGACCTACTGAAATCATGAGCGCCAACATGGGCGTTCGCGGTGCAAACGTGAACACAATGGACTTGCTGGTGCGCTCAGCCAACAGCGCCAGTGCATTGACAGCGTCTTCCGTGTCATAGTGAATGATGGAGTCCATGGCCACCACGTGGTCAAAGTGGCCCAAGTTTTTGTCGAGCATGTCACCGCTGTGAAACTCTACCAAGTGCGCGATGTCAGCCGGAATTCGTTCGCGCGCCAAGTTCACCAAAGTAGGCGACAAATCAATGGCCACAACTTGCGCACCTAGACGCGCGGCCTCAACAGCCAAAGCGCCCGTCCCACAACCTGCATCCAAAATGCGTTTGCCTCGAAGGTCCTCGCCCAGCCATGAAACAAGCGTGGCTCGCATTTGATCGCGGCCGGCGCGCACGCTGGCTCGAATGCGACCGACGGGTGCGTCGGAAGTGAGTTTTTCCCAAGCCGCGACAGCCGTCCGATCGAAGTAATGTTCGATCTGTCCGCGACGTTGTTCGTAGGTCATTTCATTCATTGTCTAGATCTCAATCAAAACCCAAGAGATCAAAAATATCGCGGTCTTTCATGGGCACCGCAGAATAGGCTTCTCCACCCAGCCACATGCTGGCAGCCAGTCGCATGTATTCTTTTTGCACAGCCTCCAACTCTGGCGAGTGCTCCATCTCAAACAGCGTTGATTTTTTCAAGCGGCTGCGGCGAATCACATCCAAATCTGGGAAGTGAGCAGCGAGCTTCAAACCAATGCGATCGTTGTACTTGTCAATTTGATCGGTGGCTGCACTGCGATTGGCAATCACACCGCCCAAACGCACGTTGTAATTTTTGGCCTTGGCCCCAATGGCTTGCACAATGCGATTCATCGCAAAGATGGAATCAAAGTCATTGGCTGTGACGATCATGGCGCGATCGGCATGTTGCAAGGGCGCGGCAAAACCGCCACAGACCACGTCGCCCAACACATCAAAAATCACCACGTCGGTGTCTTCTAGAAGGTGGTGCTCTTTGAGCAACTTCACTGTCTGACCCACCACATAGCCGCCGCAGCCTGTGCCTGCGGGCGGGCCGCCAGCTTCGACACACATCACACCGTTGTAGCCTTCAAAGACGAAGTCTTCGACGCGCAATTCTTCGGCATGGAAATCGACTGTTTCAAGCACGTCAATGACGGTGGGCAGCATCTTCTTGGTCAGCGTGAAGGTGCTGTCGTGCTTGGGGTCGCAGCCAATTTGCAAAACACGTTTGCCCATTTTGGAAAATGCGGCAGACAAGTTCGACGAGGTGGTGCTTTTGCCAATGCCGCCCTTGCCATAAATGGCAAAGACTTTGGCATTGCCAATTTTGACATTCGGGTCGAGTTGAACTTGCACGCTGCCCTCGCCATCCAATTTTGAATTGCGTTTCACCGTGGGAAACGGTAGGGTTTCAACATTCATGGGGTAGCTCCTTCATAGACGCCTTCTAAGCGATCTTCCAGTTCTTCACTTACTTGTCGAAGGGCTTGCAAGGTCTCGGCATCAGGCTGCCAATAGTTGCGTTCAGACGCTTCGATCAAACGGTTTGCCACACGGGCAGAGGCCGTCGGATTCAGTTTGGCCAGGCGATCACGCATGGCCGGGTCAAGCATGTATGTCTCAGACAGTTGCTTGTAAACCCAAGGTTGTACTTGTCCTGTGGTGGCTGACCAGCCCATGGTGTTGGTCACATGCGACTCGATTTGACGCACGCCTTCGTAGCCGTGTTCCAGCATGCTTTCGTACCACTTCGGGTTCAGCATGCGCGTGCGAATTTCAATCGACACTTGTTCTTTCAAAGAGCGAACACTCGCATTGCCCTTGGTTTGATCGCCAATGTAGACGGGGGGTGTTTTGCCACCCTTGGCCAGCTTGACCGCATGGGTAATGCCACCCAAGGTGTCAAAGTAGTTGTCGACGGTGGTCACACCCAACTCAACAGAATCTAGGTTTTGATAAGTCAATTGCACATCGGCCAAGGCCGTTTGCAACAGGGCCGTTTGTTGAACAGCTCGGCCTGTGCGTCCGTAGGCAAAACCTTTGCGGCGCTTGTAGGTTTCAGCCAGTTCGCCCTCGTCTTCCCAGCGACTGCTTTCCACCAAGTTGTTCACGTTAGAACCATAGGCACCTTCGGCATTGCCATAGACCCGCAAAGAAGCTGTTTCTAAATTGCAGCCATGCTCTTGTTGATACGCCAGCGCATGCTTGCGAATCCAGTTCATCTCAATGGGCTCGTCAGCCGATGCAGCCAAGAATGCGGCTTCTGCCAACAACTTGATTTGCAGTGGCATGAGGTCGCGGAAGATGCCTGACAGCGTCATGATCACATCAATGCGGGGGCGTCCCAATTCTTCTAAAGGAATGAGGCTGGCACCTGCAATGCGGCCATAACTGTCAAAGCGAGGCATCGCACCCATCAAGGCCAAAGCTTGTGCAATGGGAGCGCCTTCGTTCTTCAAGTTGTCACTGCCCCAAAGCACCATGGCAATCGATTCTGGCAAGGGGTTGCCATCGGCACAGTGGCGTTCAATGAGCAATTGGGCTTGAACTTTGCCATCCCGAACGGCCAAGGCACTGGGAATTCTGAAGGGGTCAAAGCCGTGAATATTGCGGCCTGTAGGCAACACGGCGGGTGTGCGCAAAATGTCGCCGCCCGGTGCAGGCCGAATGTAACTTGCGTCCAAAGCTCTGAGGATGGCGGACACTTCAGTGTCAACGGCCAAGTGCGCCTGAGGTTCAACCAATTCCCGCAAGACCTCTAAGCTGGCATGGGTGCGCGGCAAGCCCGCAGCCTTCAAAGCGCGCTCTGGGGAATGACCTTCTACCAAAGCCTCCACACTTGCGCGCTCAATTTGCATGCCGTGATTGGCTTCGGCCATGGCCAGCAACATGTCAACCTGTTGGGCGGCGCTCGGTGCACGACCGGCCACATGCAAACCATGTGGAATGAGTGTGTATTCAAGCTCGAGCATTTCTTCGCCCAAGCGCATCACTTGTTTGTCCAAATCGGCGCCCATGGTGGCTGCATCCCAAACGGGTTCTGCAGTGACCAAATCAAGTTCCACCGCTTGGGCTTGAATGACCTCTGCCAAAGAAATCCGCTCGTTGTTGCCACGTTCCAATGAACGAAAGCGCTCGAGCGATGATTTGAGCTCGTTCAAACCTTTGTACAAACCTGCTTGTGCAATGGGTGGTGTGAGGTAGCTGATCAAAGTTGCCCCCGAACGACGCTTGGCCATAGCACCTTCTGAAGGATTGTTGGATGCGTACAAATACACATTGGGCAAATCGTCAATCAACCGATCAGGCCAGCACGTGCCGCTCATGCCAGATTGTTTGCCAGGCATGAATTCAAGCGCGCCATGCGTGCCGAAGTGGAGTACGGCATGCGCTTTGAAATCTTCGCGCAAATAGCGATAGAAAGCCGAGAAGGCATGCGTCGGTGCCAAGCCTTTTTCAAACAACAAACGCATCGGGTCACCTTCGTAACCAAACGAAGGCTGAACACTCACCAGCACATTGCCAAACTTCTTGCCCAAGACAAAAATGGAACTGCCGTTGCTGAGTTGACGGCCAGGAGCTGGGCCCCACTGCGCTTCAATTTCTTTGAGCCAGCGCTCACGTTTGACGTGATCGTCAGCAGAGATCAAAGCATGCACATTGGCGTCTGCGCCATGTTGTGCCGCATTGCCATACAACAAGGCATCGCGCAATTCGTCCACGCTGGATGGCACATCGACTTGGTAACCTTGCGCCTTCATGGCGGTCAGGGTGTGCCACAAAGATTCGAAAACAGACAAGAATGCGGCCGTGCCAATGTTGCCTGCATTGGGTGGAAAATTGAACAGCACAATGGCCACGTTGCGGTCTTTGCGTTCGCTGCGTTTCAAGGCCACCATCTTGCTCACCCTGGCTGCCAACATGATGGCGCGCTCTGGGCAAGAGTGCATGTCTTGTGCGTTGCTGCTTTCACCAAAGGTACAAGCATGGTGACAGCCATTGCATGTCACACCTGCCGCGCCTGGACGTCCGCCAAACACCATCGGGCTGGTCGAGCCATCAAGTTCGGGGATTGCCACCATGATGGTGCTTTCAACCGGCAACAAGCCGCGGTCTGAACCACCCCATTGGTCCAGTGTTTGAAACTCAACTGGGTGCGCTGCGACATAGGGCACATCCAGTTTGGCCAGCACTTCTTCAGCGGCCTTGGCATCGTTGTAGGCAGGGCCGCCAACCAGTGAGAAACCACTGAGCGACACCACGGCATCTACACAAACCTGGCCATTCTTCATGAAAAATTCATCGATGGCGGGACGAGAGTCCAAGCCGGCGGCAAAGGCGGGAATCACGCGCAATCCTTTGGCTTCCAAGGCAGCAATCACGCCGTCGTAGTGTCCAGCATTGCCTGACAACAAATACGAGCGCAGCAACAAAACACCCACGGTGCCTTTGACGGGAATACCTTTGGGCAGGGGCAATGCGTTGGCGTCTTCACTGAACCTTCCGGCCATGCGGGGGTGGTACACACCTACCTCGGGATAGTCAACGGGGGCTTCAACCTTGATCTTGCCGCGCAATGATTTGCGAGGGCCATCGGCACCGCGGTCAATCAGATGACGCACCATGTTCAACACATTGTCGTCAGAGCCGCCTAGCCAGTATTGCAATGTGATGAAGTAGGCGCGCACGTCTTGGGCTGTACCCGGAATAAAACGCAGCAACTGGGGCAAGCGGCGCAACATTTTCATTTGTGCGGCACCGCCTGTGGCAGGTTTGTCTTTGCCACCACCGCCCCGCAATTTTTTCAGCAAGGCCATGGGGCCACTGGCGGGCTTGCTCATGTCAAACTGACCAAAGCGAGTGAGCTGGGTCACTTCTGTGGCACTGGCCATGCAAACCATGGCATCGCAGTTCATGCGGCGTGCGCGCAGGTCGTCCAAGATGGGCAAAAAGTGATCTTCAAGGAAGAGCATGCCGCAAAGCACAATGTCGGCTGAAGCAATATCGGCTTTGCATTTGGCAATGAGGACATCATTGCCTGTGTATTCCGACGCGGCGTGAAGACTCCAAGTCAGGCCTGGAAAATCGCGCTTCAATTGCGCGTTGGCGCGATTGAACGAACTCGCAAAGTGCGTGTCCATGGTGACCACCACCATTTTGATGGGGGTGGTATCACGTATGTTCAGCTTAGGACTGTGAGTAGTAAGCTTTAGATTCATACAGTGTCTCAGTCGTGATCAAAGTCACGCCGCGTTCGATGGCATATTTCTCGGTATTTCGACGGGCCTTGCCGCGAACGAAAAATGGTATTTTTTTGAGTTCTTTTTCTGCGCCAGCATCCCAAGCTGCAATTTGGATGCTTGAAGCACTTTGCGCCACACCCTGAGTCAGTGAGTTCGCCTCAATTTGCTCTGGCAAGGCCGTTGTCGTTGCGGTTGCTGACTGCTGAGTTTGAACATGCACTCCGCCCCCCAAGTGAGAGGGCGCCGCATCTTCGTGGAATTCTGAGTCGCCGCGGAACATGCCGATGAGGTGCTCTTCCAAGCCCATCATCAATGGGTGCACCCATGTGTCAAACAAAACATTGGCGCCTTCAAATCCCATTTGGGGTGAATAGCGCGCTGGAAAATCTTGCACATGGACAGGGGCTGAAATCACCGCGCAAGGCACTCCCAATCGCTTGGCAATGTGCCGCTCCATTTGGGTACCGAGCACCAATTCCGGATTCAATTCAGCAATGCGCGCTTCAATTTCCAAATAGTCGTCACTGATCAAAGCTTCTACGCCATACAGTTTGGCGGCATCGCGCACTTCGCGTGCGAATTCGCGGCTGTAGGTGCCGATGCCTACGACGGTAAATCCCATCTCATCGGCAGCCACTTTGGCAGCAGCCACTGCATGCGTGGCATCGCCAAACACAAACACGCGTTTGTTGGTGAGGTAAGTGGAATCAACGGAGCGCGCGTACCAAGCCGCGCGCGATTGCGCTTTGGCCAAGGCCGCTTCAGGATCAAGTCCAGCCAACTGCGCAACTTCACGCACAAAGTCGCGCGTAGCGCCAGTACCAATGGGAATGGTTTTGGTAAACGCTTGGCCAAATTGCCGCTGCAACCACTGCGCACTCAAATTGGCAATTTCAGGATAAAGCACCACATTGAACTGAGCATCTGCTAGGCGCGCAATATCAGCAGGTGTTGCAGTCAGTGGTGCCACCACATTGATTTCAATGCCCATGTCTGTGAGCAATTTGCGAATTTCTGTCAGATCATCACGGTGCCTAAAGCCCAGGGCGGCAGGGCCCAAGATGTTGCAACGTGGCTTGCTGCTGTGGGTCTTCTCAATCTGATCGGCAGGCAAGGCCAAATTCCGAACCAATTGGTAAAAGGTTTCTGAAGCGCCCCAGTTTTCTTTGCGCTGATAAGAAGGCAATTCCAAAGCCACCACAGGCACCGGCAAGTTAAGTGCTTTGCACAAACCGCCTGGATCATCTTGAATCAATTCGGCGGTGCACGATGAACCCACCAGCATGGCTTTGGGTGAGAAGCGCTCAAAGGCTTCGCGCGCGGCAGTCTTGAAAAGCTCTGCGGTATCGCCCCCTAAATCACGCGCTTGAAATGTGGTGTAGGTGACGGGTGGGCGCTTTTGCAAACGCTCAATCATCGTGAACAACAAATCTGCGTAAGTATCGCCTTGCGGTGCATGCAACACGTAATGCACATCTTCCATGGCCGTGGCGATGCGCATCGCGCCCACATGCGGCGGTCCTTCGTAAGTCCAGAGTGTGAGTTGCATGGCTGTGCTTCCTTTAAGCGGCCAGGCGCATGCGGCGCACCAAAGGACGGGTGAAGAGTTCGGCCAAATCACCCGCTTGGTCAAAACCTTGAATGGGCGTGAACACCAACTCAATGGCCCACTTGGTGGTCATGCCTTCAGACTCCAAGGGATTGGCCAAGCCCAAGCCACAGACCACCATGTCGGGGTGCAAAGCGCGGCAACGATCGAGTTGTTTTTCAACGTGCTGGCCTTCCGACAAAAATGTGCCCTCTGGCAACATGGCCAATTCCATGGCCATGTGCTGCCGGTGCAAATAAGGCGTGCCCACTTCCAACAATTTCATACCCAGTTCGCGCGACAAAAACCGCGCCAATGGAATTTCAAGTTGCGAGTCGGGGAAGAAGAAAATGCTCTTGCCTTCCAAATGCAACTTGGCACGTGACAAGGAAGCTGCAGCTCTGGCCGTCGGCGCTGCCACTGCGGCATCGAAGCGCTCTTTTGAAACTTCAAATGCGGTGGCTGCCGATTGCAGCCATGCCGTGGTGCCTTCAATGCCCAGCGGGAAAGGTGCTGGCAACAAACTGGCACCGCGCGCTTGCAAGGCCTTTGCAGTGTCAGCCAAAAAGGGTTGTGCCAACAGCAAGCGGGTACCAGGCCCGATCGGTGCTTGATCGTCTGCACGGCGGGGAGGGAAAAAGCGCACTCGCTCTATGCCCATGTGATTCAGGATGCGCACAAACTGGTCTTCCACCACATCGGCCAAAGTGCCCACAATGACCAACTCTTGGGCCGCATCAGGCGCGGCTGTTGGCAGGCCTGGCACCATCGATGCCAAGCAAGCATCTTCGCCTTGGGTGAAGGTGGTTTCGATGCCGCTGCCTGAATAATTCAGCACGCGCACAGACGAGGCATGCTGCGCAGAAAGTCTAGATGCAGCGCGCGACAAATCAAGTTTGATCACTTCAGATGGGCATGAGCCCACCAAGAACAGCAGCTTGATTTCGGGTCGGCGCGCCAGCAATTGATTGACCACCCGATCTAACTCGGTGTTGGCATCGGACAAACCTGCCAAATCGCGCTCATCAATGATGGCCGTGGCAAAACGGGGCTCTGCAAAAATCATCACGCCTGCAGCTGACTGAATCAGGTGGGCGCAAGTGCGTGAGCCCACTACCAAGAAGAAGGCATCTTGAATTTTGCGGTGCAACCATATGATGCCCGTGAGGCCACAGAAAACTTCGTGTTGTCCACGCTCACGCAGCACGGGTGCATCGCTGCAACCAACGGCAGTTTTGACAGGCACAGGAAAGCTCACCACGCTCATGCTGGCACCCCCTGAAATCCTTCGTGTTTGACTGCAGCGGCTTCGCGCAATTTGGCCTCTTGATCAAGGCGTGCCGCACGCAATTTAAGGATGAATTGCCCTGCATTGACCACGTAGGTGGCATAGGCGGCCAAGGCCAAGTACATCAACTCAGCGCCTTGTAATTTTTGGGTGTACATGGCGTACAAATAGGCCGTGTGAAGCGCCAGCACCAACATGCTGAAAACGTCTTCCCAATAGAAGGATGGGGCAAACAAATAGTGCCCAAACACCACTTTTTCCCAAATGCAGCCTGTGATCATGATGGTGTAAAGCGTCAAGGTTTTAACCACCACGCTCTCATTGGCAATTTCCAGGCCCTCACCTGTGAACAAGTACCGCAAGACAAAGCCCAAGCTTCCCAAAAAGATGAAAAACTGGATGGGTGCCAACAAGCCCTGCACAAAGGTCCAATAGGTGCTGTCTCGACGAATGCGTTCTTCTGGGGTGTAAAGCGGCCGGCGCGCCTTGACCTCGGTTGTGTTTTCGTTTGTGAAAGTTGATCTTTTTTCAGCCATGAGGACAATTTATTCCCTCTTTTGACAAATGTCAACTTAGATTGACGTAACTACTTAGTTACAGTTGTTTAAATACCCGACAGTTTTAGTAGGATAAAAATAAGCTTTGACCTAAGTCAATACAGAGCGTAAAACGGCTGAAAGACGAAATGAACACGCTGCTGGGCTAAGTTCTTTCACCAAGCAGGAGACAGGAATGGACAATTCAAATCAGAGCAATGGCAACAGGGCGGAGGTCTCCCATTTCCCTGAAAACGGTGAGGCGGGCCATTGGCGTGGCTTCGGTTCCCCGGCCAACAGTCGGTTCAATGGCACGCAAGCTCAGGCGCCCATCACCGCAGCCCCAACCACCTCGACCGTGGCCGTTTTGGCGCGCACCATTCAAAATGAAATCATTCCTCGTTTGATGATGGCCCATCGCACACCGCCTGAATGTGCCATGCCCAACTTGGTGATCCCCTACAGCATCACTGCCACAGACGTCACGAACTTTGTCAGCCTATTATTAGAAGGCCGACAAACTGACGGGCTTGATTGGATCAATGAAACCCGAGCCAAGGGCGTCAGCATCGAATCCATTTTTCTGAACCTGCTAGCCCCAGCTGCCAGGCAGTTGGGCGAGCTGTGGGAAGATGACGAACGCGACTTCACTGAGGTCACCCTGGGCTTGGCCGAACTGCACAAAATTTTGCACCTGCTGCCCTCAATGAGTGAGTTGCACAAACAATATGTTCCCAATGGCTTGACCATTTTGCTCATGCCTTCACCTGGCGACCAGCACACCCTGGGCTTGGCCATGGTTGCCGAGTTTTTCCAGCGCGATGGCTGGGCGGTGGATGGGGGCACATTTGCAGCCTCCGACAACCCGGCGCTCTTGGTCAAGGCCAAGCACTACGACGCTGTGGGTTTCTCATTGGCTACGGGCCTAGGGTTTAACCGCTTGCAAGATTGCATTTCAGCCATTCGGAAAACGGTCAGCCCCAACAAATTGTGCATAATTGTTGGTGGTCCATTTTTTGCAGCCAACCAAGACAAGGTCAGCTTGGTGGGGGCAGATCTCTTCGTACAAGACGGTAACTTGGCACCAGAATTGGTCCAAAAGTACATTCAAGCCAACACCTAATTCATTCAACTTAACCTTCTGAAGCAGTCCCTATGAACACCAGTTTTCAAACAGCATCGGAGCAATCGCCCGGGCGATTTGGAAATGCACAACGTCTTTTGGGTCACTTGGATGCCAACGTCATTTCTAATTTGATCACCACCACCGCCGACGTGGTACTCGTCATGGACGATACAGGGCTGATTGAAGACGCCGCATTTGCCAACGAAGAATTGCTCAACATTGGTCGAGCGCATTGGATTGGCAAGCCTTGGGGGCAAACAGTCACCGAAGAAAGCCGGACCAAAGTCAATGCTTTGCTCAGAGACATGGGCAGCGACAAGGCCACCAAATGGCGGCATCTGAACCAATCGGCAGAAAACGGCACCGACCTGCCTTTGTCTTTTTCCGTCATTTCTGTGCCTTCTGGACAAACAGATGGCCGCATGCGGGCACTGGCCTTTGGCCGCGATCTGCGTCCCCAAGCCGCACTTCAACAAAAAGTGATCAACGCGCAACGCGCCATGGAGCGCGATTACTGGCACCTTAAAAACGTTGAAACGCGTTACCGCTTGTTGTTCCAAGTCTCTTCTGAGGCCATGCTCATTCTCAATGCAGACACTGAAAAGTTGGAAGACAGTAATCCTGCTGCTTTTGAGTTGCTCGGTGGTGACCTGCACAAATCAGGCTGGTCTATTGCTTCGAGTTTGGACAAAGCCAGCTCAAATGCGATGAGCAAAGCATTTGAAGAGCTGCTCGCCACCGGCCAATCTACCCCTGTCCCTTTGACATTGCCGCAAGGCGGCATCAAAGTATTGGCGCATATTTCACTTTTTCGGCAAGAAAAGTCGGCTCACTTCCTAATCCGCCTGATTCCAAACCAGGCGCGCCCGGCTTTGTCTGCCAACAACCAAACACGACAGCTGTTGTCAGAAGTCATGGAGAGTGCACCCGACGCATTGGTTGTCACAGACCTCAATGGCATTGTGCTGTCAGCCAATCGCTCCTTTTTGCAAATGGCCCAAGTCAGCAACGAAGCCCTGATTCAAGGCGAGCCTTTAGACCGATGGCTGGGTCGGGCTGGGGTGGACATGAAAGTCCTGTTGTCTAATTTGAAACAACGCGATGTTGTCAGATTGTTTGCAACCCGCATGCGGGGTGATCTAGGCTCTGCCACCGAAGTTGAAATTTCAGCGGTGTCCGTTACCAGTGGTGAGCAACCCTGTTTGGGGTTCACCATCCGCGACATCAGCTTGCGCTTGGGCGCAGAAGCCAAATCCAGCAACGACGTGTTCAGGTCAAAGGGTCAAATGACCGAACTGGTGGGCCGCGTACCTCTGAAAGACATCGTCAGTGAAACCACCGATTTGATTGAACAAATGTGCATCGAGGCGGCACTTGAACTGACTGGCGACAACCGCTCATCTGCGGCTGAAATGCTTGGTCTTTCACGTCAAAGCCTGTACGTGAAGCTGCGCCGATTTGGCATCAACGTACCCGACATAGAGCCAGAGTCTTAATCTCTCAAGCTTCTCCACGAGGCGTTGTTAATCAGCGTCATCAGTGGAAACCATAGGATGTGTAAATTTAACTTGACACTTGAATGTGTCATAGGTAAAACCACTTTCTATGGCCCTCCCGCAACTCTCCGCAGTCTCTGAGTTATTCAAACCCATCACTTGGTTTCCGCCGATGTGGGCATTTGCTTGCGGCATTGTGGCCTCAGGCGTTGCCATGGATGGCAAATGGCTGCTGGCGATCGTTGGCATTGCTTTGGCGGGCCCTTTTGTGTGCGCCACCAGCCAAGCAGTCAACGATTGGTTTGACCGCCATGTCGATGCCATCAACGAACCTCAACGCCCTATTCCGTCCGGCCGCATGCCTGGCCGATGGGGCTTGTACATTGCCTTTGTGTGGACCCTGGTTTCATTGGGCGTCGCCAGCCTCTTAGGCCCTTGGGGCTTTGGCGCCGCGCTGGTCGGCTTGGCCTTGGCCTGGGCCTACAGCGCACCGCCCTTTCGCTTGAAAGAGAACGGTTGGTGGGGCAACGCTGCTTGCGGCATCAGCTACGAGGGCATTGCATGGACCACGGGCGCTGCCGTCATGGCGGGCGGGCAAATGCCCGACAAACGCTCCTTGCTACTGGCCCTTTTGTACAGCATCGGCACGCACGGCATCATGACCTTGAATGACTTCAAAGCGGTGCAAGGCGATCGCCAAATGGGCGTGCGATCGCTGCCCGTGCAACTGGGCGTTCAATCGGCAGCGGGCGTGGCCTGTTGGTTCATGGGCTTGCCGCAAGTGGTGGTGATCATTTTGCTGTTTGCATGGGGCTGCCCCTCGCAAGCTTTGGCCATCACGGCCCTGTTAGGCATTCAGCTTTTGATGATGGATTATTTTTTGACGCGTGTGGTTCAACGCGCCCTTTGGTACAGCGGCTTTGGTGTGCCGTTTTTTGTCGCAGGCATGATGGTCAGTGCCTTTGCCCTGCGCGGTTTAATTTCTTAAGGTGACGACATGAGCTCAATAGAAACATACGATGTGGTGGTAGTAGGCGGTGGTCCTGCAGGCGCAACTGCAGCGCACACCTTGGCCAAACGCGGCCACTCAGTCTTGTTGCTTGACCGTGCAGGCCGCATCAAACCTTGTGGCGGCGCTATTCCTCCGCGCCTCATCAAAGACTATGACATTCCAGACCATTTGCTGGTGGCCAAAGCAAGGTCTGCGCGAATGATTGCACCCAGCAACCACGGCGTTGACATTCCTATCGACAACGGCTTTGTAGGCATGGTTGACCGCTCCGAATTTGACGAGTGGTTGCGTGTTCGCGCCGCCAGTGCTGGCGCTGTGAGGCGCATTGGCACCTTTGAAAAATTAACGCGCGACGAAGACGGCGTGAGCATTTTGCATTTTGAAGCCCGTGAGCACCAACAACGTGGCGGTGGCAAACCGGCCATGGTGAGGGCGCGCACCATCATTGGTGCCGATGGTGCCAAATCGCAAGTGGCAAGGCATGCTGGCGTGACAGGCGCAGCCGAAACACAATACGTGTTTGCGTACCATGAGATTGTGAAAGCCCCGGCCATCAAGCCTGTCGGCTATGACGACACGCGCTGCGATGTGTATTACCAAGGTAAGTTGTCACCTGACTTTTACGGCTGGGTGTTTCCACATGGCGACACCTTGAGCATCGGCACAGGCAGTGCCGACAAAGGTTTTTCACTGCGCAACGCGGTAGGCGAATTGCGCAACGCATCGGGCTTGGGCGACAGCGAAGTGCTTAGGCGCGAAGGTGCGCCCTTGCCCATGAAGCCTTTGAAGAAATGGGACAACAACCGCGATGTGGTCTTGGCCGGCGATGCAGCGGGTGTGGTAGCGCCCGCATCAGGCGAGGGCATTTACTACGCCATGTACAGCGGTGAATTGGCCGCCTACGCGGTTGAAAAAGTATTGCACACAGGCGAAGCTAAAAATTTGCAAATGGCACGCAAGCAATTCATGAAAGAGCATGGCACCGTGTTCACAGTGCTGGGCATCATGCAATGGTTTTGGTACAGCAGCGAGAAGCGGCGCGAGCGTTTTGTCAAAATTTGCGAAGACCGCGATGTGCAGCAACTCACGTTTGAGTCCTACATGAATAAAAAATTGGTGCGCAAAAAACCCATGGCACACGTGCGCATTTTCTTCAAAGACATGGCGCACTTGTTGGGCATGGCGAAAGTGTGAGCCTCGAAGACATTTATCAAACGCCCTTGGTGGTTGACATTGCCATTGGCTTCATCGTTTTAGAAACTGCCGCCTTGTGGGCCTTTCACCAAATCACTGGGCGCGGCTTGGTGGTTCAAGATGTTTTACTCACGATCTTGTCTGGCTTGTCGCTCATGCTGGCGCTGCGCTGCGCGCTCACACCCGGACTCTGGCCTGGCATGGCTTTGTTTTTAATCACCGCCGGTTTGGCCCATGGCGCAGATTTGCGTGCGCGCGCCCGAGCCAAAGTCAAACAAGATGACATCTGACCGGGCATCCGATGCGCCATTCCGCCAGCGTGTCTTGGTGTTGGGCGCCACAGGCACCATTGGCCAAGCCGCCGTGAAATCTTTGCTGCGCGATGGCCACGAGGTGGTGTGCTTCATTCGCGCCAAGGCCGGCGTCAACGGCAAATTGGCATTGCAAGATTGGCAAGCCAAATTACCTGGCGCCATTTTTCGCACAGGCGATGTGACCGATATCAATTCTCTGACCCAAGATGGTTTTGCAGGCGAACATTTTGATACGCTCATGTCTTGTTTGGCCTCTCGCACCGGCAACCCCCAAGATGCTTGGGCCATTGACCACGCCGCACACATGTTGGCACTGAAAGTGGCGCAAGCCTCAGGCGTGAAACACTTTGTGTTGCTGTCTGCCATCTGCGTGCAAAAACCTTTGCTCACTTTTCAGCATGCCAAACTGGCTTTCGAAGACGCCTTGGTGAAATCGGGCATGCGCTATGCCATCGTCAGACCCACCGCATTTTTCAAATCGCTGTGCGGTCAAATTGAACGGGTTCGCAAGGGCAAGCCTTTTTTGTTGTTTGGCGATGGCCAACTGACGGCCTGCAAACCCATCAGCGACCAAGATCTGGGCAACTACTTGGCGCAATGTGTGATCGACCCTGCGCTGCACAATCGAATTTTGCCCATTGGCGGCCCGGGCCCGGCCATCACACCCTTGCAGCAAGGGGCATACTTGTTTTCATTGTTAGGCAAGCCGCCCAAGTACAGCCATGTGCCCGTGAAAATGATGGATGTCATCATCGGCGTTTTGTCTTTGTTGGGCCACCTCATTCCGCCTTTGGCCAACAAAGCTGAATTGGCCCGCATCGGACGCTACTACGCCACCGAATCGATGTTGGTCTGGCATGAATCCCAAGGCCGCTACGATGCCGACGCCACGCCCTCTACAGGCCAAGAAACCCTGTGGGACTGCTACCAAGCCCTGGTGAGCGGCAAAACGTCCTTAGAACGCGGCGATCACGCAGTTTTTTGAGCCCGCCCACGACAGGCGGAGCTTCTTTAGCGATAATCGAGGGTTTTGTCTGACACCTCGATTTTGAACGCACCCCACGCCCCCGCAAGTCTCACTGAACTGGAAGCTGCCAGGGAAAAAGTTCGCCTGTTAGAAGTTGCTTTGGCAACGGCGCGACACGAAGCGGGGATCACGGCAAGCAACAGCACTCAAGATGGCGCCTATTTGGCCAGCGCCCTGCGCCAAACGCACATCAGCGTGCGCGGGGCCCGCACCCACAACCTTAAAAACATCGACCTCGATATCCCGCGCAACCAACTGGTGGTCATCACTGGCCTGAGCGGTTCCGGCAAATCGAGTTTGGCCTTTGACACCTTGTATGCCGAAGGCCAACGCCGTTATGTCGAAAGCTTGTCGGCCTATGCCCGCCAGTTTTTGCAACTGATGGACAAGCCCGATGTCGATTTGATTGAGGGTCTGTCGCCCGCCATTTCCATCGAACAAAAAGCCACCAGCCACAACCCGCGCTCTACGGTGGGCACCGTGACCGAGATTCACGACTACTTGCGCTTGCTGTTTGCGCGCGCAGGCACGCCCTATTGCCCCGACCACAACTTGGCGCTGCAAGCGCAAACCGTGAGTCAAATGGTCGACGCCGTTTTGGAGTTGCCCGAAGACACGCGCCTCATGATCGTGGCGCCCATTGCACGCGAACGCAAAGGTGAGTTTGAAAAAGTTTTTGAGCAAATGCAGGCGCTGGGTTATGTGCGCTTTCGCATCAATGGCGAAACTTTTGAAGTGGAAGATTTGCCCGCGCTCAAAAAAACCGAGAAGCACGACATCGATGTGGTGGTCGATCGCCTCAAAATTCGCCACGAAGCCGAGGCGCCTGCCCGCGATGCACTGCGCCAGCGCATTGCTGAAAGTTTTGAAGCAGCATTGCGATTGGCCGAACAGCGGGCAGTGGCCGTTGAAATGGACACGGGCAAAGAGCACATGTTCAATGCCAAGTTTGCGTGTCCTGTGTGCCATTACTCGATTGCTGAGCTTGAGCCTCGCTTGTTCTCCTTCAACTCGCCCATGGGCGCTTGCACCACCTGCGATGGCTTAGGTACCACCGAGGTATTTGACATGGACCGCGTGGTGGCTTTTCCCAGTTTGAGTTTGGCCAGTGGTGCCATCAAGGGCTGGGACAGGCGCAATGGTTTTTACTTCAGCATGCTTGAGAGCTTGGCCAAGCATTACGCATTTGATGTGGAAGCGCCCTTCGAATCTCTGCCAGAAGCAGTGCGCCACAGCATTTTGTGGGGCTCAGGCGAAGAGGATATTAAGTTCAGTTACATCATGGAATCGGGCGCTTCCAAGGGCAAGAAGGTTTCCAAAAAGCACCCCTTCGAAGGCATCATTCCCAACCTCACGCGGCGCTACAAAGAGACTGACTCCAGTGTGGTGCGCGAAGACTTGGCGCGCATGCGCAGTCACCATGCTTGCTCTGATTGCAAGGGCACACGACTGCGCCGCGAAGCGCGCCATGTGCGGGTCGGGGAGGGCGCGCAAGCCCGCGCCATTTATGAAGTGAACCATGTCACTTTAGGTGAAGCGCAAACCTACTTTCAAAGTTTGAAACTGCACGGTGCCAAAGCCGAAATTGCCGACAAGGTGGTGTCTGAAATTGGCTCGCGCCTGAAGTTCTTGAACGATGTAGGTCTGAACTATTTAAGCCTTGATCGAAGTGCCGACACCCTCTCAGGCGGTGAATCACAACGCATTCGATTGGCCAGTCAAATTGGCTCCGGCTTGACTGGGGTGATGTACGTTCTAGATGAGCCCAGCATCGGCTTGCACCAACGCGACAACGATCGCCTGATTGGCACGCTCAAACATTTGCGTGACATCGGCAACAGCGTGCTGGTGGTCGAGCACGACGAAGACATGATTCGCATTGCCGACCATGTGATTGACATGGGGCCGGGTGCGGGCGTGCATGGCGGCCGCGTGATGGCGCAAGGCACGTGTGCTGATATTTTGTCAGCACCCGATTCATTGACAGGTCAATACTTGTCGGGCCGCAAAGCCATTGAAGTGCCCGCCAAGCGCCATGCGCCGGGCAAAGACTTCATTGAAATTGTGGGGGCCACCGGTCACAACTTGAAAGGTGTTCGTGCTGCATTTCCAGTGGGTTTGCTCACTTGCGTCACCGGCGTATCGGGCTCGGGTAAGTCCACCTTGGTGAATGAAACTTTGTACACCGCGGCAGCGCGCAGCATTCACCGTGCACACGATGAACCAGCCGCCCATGAAGACATCTTGGGGCTCTACCATTTCGACAAGGTCATCAACGTCGACCAGTCACCCATTGGCCGCACGCCGCGCAGCAACCCCGCCACTTACACCGGCATGTTCACGCACATTCGCGACCTCATGACCGAAGTGCCCGCAGCACGCGAACGCGGGTATGGCCCCGGTCGCTTCAGCTTTAACGTCAGCGCATCTAACGGCGGCGGCCGCTGCGAAGCTTGTCAAGGCGACGGCATGGTGAAAGTGGAAATGCACTTCTTGCCCGATGTGTATGTGCCTTGCGATGTATGCCACGGCCAACGCTACAACCGCGAGACTTTGGAGATTTTGTACAAAGGCAAAAACATTGCCCAAATGCTGGACATGACCGTGGAGGCGGCGTTTGAATTTTTCAATGCGGTGCCCACCATTGCGCGAAAACTGCAAACTTTGCTCGATGTGGGTTTAAGCTACATCCGCTTAGGCCAAGCCGCCACCACCTTGTCGGGTGGTGAAGCACAGCGCGTAAAGTTGGCACTGGAATTGTCCAAGCGCGACACGGGCCGCACACTCTATATTTTGGACGAACCCACCACGGGTTTGCACTTTGCCGACATTGCCTTGTTGCTCAAAGTTTTGCACCAACTGCGCGATGCGGGCAACACCATTGTGGTCATTGAGCACAACCTCGATGTCATCAAAACGGCTGATTGGTTGATCGACATGGGCCCTGAAGGTGGCTCGGGTGGCGGTACAGTGGTGGGAGTGGGAACGCCCGAAACACTGGCGCAAAATCCGGCCAGCTTTACCGGCCGTTACTTGAAGCGCTTGCTTGAAAAATAAAGTGTCCTGAATACATTTGCTTCAGGACATTGAGGCGCTTCAGCTTTGCGCGGCAGCTCTCAAAACATCACGTGTTCGCATGGCCTCATTGCGCGCAGCTTTTACAAAATCATCGCCCGATGACGCATACAAAATAGCACGCGATGAACTCACAATGACTGCACCGGTGGTGGCGCCATGGCTTTGCCGATACCCGGCCTTGATGGTGGCTACGGCATCGCCGCCTTGTGCACCCACACCAGGAATGAGCAAAGGTAAAGTAGGCGCCAAACTGCGCACACGTTCAATTTCAGCTGGGTAGGTGGCACCTACCACCAGGCCTAATTGGCCGTTCAAATTCCAAGGGCCTTGCGCGAGCTTGGCAATGTGCTCGTACAGCAAAGGCTGGCCCTCGACAGAAGCCAAACGTTGGTTCTGCAGATCATCGCCTCCAGGGTTAGACGTGCGGCACAACAAAAACGCGCCCTTGCCATGGTGTTTCAAATAAGGCTGCACAGAGTCAAAGCCCATGAAGGGCGAGAGCGTGACAGCATCGGCCCCATAGCGCTCGAAAGCTTCGATGGCATATTGCTCGGCGGTGGCGCCAATGTCGCCGCGCTTGGCATCCAAAATCACCGGCACATGCGGCGCATTGCGGCGCATGTGTGCCATGAGTTTTTCCAATTGATCTTCTGCGCGGTGCGCTGCGAAGTAAGCAATTTGGGGTTTGAAGGAAATGGCCAAGTCGGACGTGGCATCGACAATCTGCGCGCAAAAATCATAGATCTTGCTGGCGTCACCCTTCATGCCAGCCGGAAACTTGTTGGGTTCTGGGTCAAGGCCCACACACAACAGAGAGCCATTTTGGCGCTCAGCGCCTTGCAGTTGTTCTAAGAAGGTCATGGCCTGATTTTAAAGGCTCAAGCTGCAAGACCCAAGCTCACGGCCTATTTTCTGATTTGGCACTAAGATGGGCCACATGCATTCACTCACAAAACGCCAATGGGTGCTGTTGGCGCTTCTCACCTTGGTATGGGGCCTGAACTGGCCTGTTTTGAAACTGGGCGTCACGGGTTTCCCACCGCTGACATTTCGGATGCTTTGCTTGCTCATTGGCACACCGGTCTTGGGATTGGGCCTTTGGGTCATGAAGGTGCCTTTTCGAATTCCCAGACAGTACTGGCGCGAATTGTTGGTGCTGGCCATTTTCAACATGTTCATTTGGCACGCTTTGATCATCTTGGCGGTGCAGTATTTGACCAGTGGCAGGTCGGCCATTTTGGGTTACACCATGCCCATCTTCTCAGCCCTGATCGGCGCGCTGGTCTTTCATAACCAATTGTCCAAGCGCGCATGGGGCGGAGTGTTTGCAGCAGCGCTTGGGGTGGTTCTTTTGCTGTGGCACGAATTGGCCAACCTGTCTGGCAAACCTGTCGGCGTGGTCTTGGCCTTGGTGGCTGCCAGCACCTGGGCTTTGGGCACACAAATGCTGCGCAGAACCGCCATTCCATTGCCAACCCTCACCTTGTCTTTTTGGATGACCGCCATGACCACCTTGGTCATCGCGGTATTGGCCTTTGTTTTTGAGTTTGACAGGTGGCAAGAGCCGACACCCACGCATTGGGCCGCCATTGTCTTCAACGCCATCTTGGTGTTTGGCTTTGCGCATGCGGCCTGGTTTTATTTGGCCCGCGTTTTACCGCCAGTCGCCTCCACCTTGAGCGTCATGATGATTCCCATTTTGGGCGTGTTCAGCGGCGCATGGGCCTTGAATGAAATTCTGCATTGGCAAGACTGGGCTGCGATGGCCCTGATGGTGGTTTCGATTGCCAGTGTGCTCTGGCCATCAAAGCCCGCCAATTCTGAAAAAGCTGAAGGCGCTTCAACGTCTCAGTGATTGAAAAGATGAACGGATTCGCTTAGGTGCTTGTCGACTGCACCAAACTGGCAGCCATGCACAAATCAGCCCAAGCCTTGGCTTTGTCGGCTTGATTGCGCAGCAGGTAGGCAGGTGGATAGGTCACCACGACAGGCACACCCTTGAAGCTTTGCACTTGTGAGCGCAACTTGCCCAATGGCTCTGCACTTTGCAAGAGTGCCAGCGCAGCCGTTCTGCCCATGGCCAAGATCACCTTCGGTTGAACCAACTCAACTTGCCGTGCCAAATAAGTGGCGCAATGCGACACTTCCACTTGGCTCGCATTGCGGCCAACGGGGGTGCGGCATTTCAAAGCGTGCGTCAGATAAACTTGCTCCCGCGTGAGGCTAAGCGCCTTCAGCATGTTGTCGAGCAATTGGCCTGCAGGCCCTGCAAAACTTCGCGCCTCTTTGTCTTCATCTTCGCCAGGCGCATCGCCCACAATCATCCAATCGGCTGAAGCCAAGCCTTCGCCCAAAATAGCTTGCTGCCGCGACTGGCACAAACTGCAACCCGTGCAAGCTGCCACGGCAGACTGCAGCTGCGCCCAGTCCATGCTGGCAATGCCTTCTGGCAAATT
>CANFJC010000013.1 GCA_947447245.1 Comamonadaceae bacterium | reverse complement strand
AGGGCGCTGCCAAGGGCCGCGAAGAAGGCATAGAGCAAGGCCGCACAGAAGGCTTTCAATTGGGCTACCAACAAGGTTATCAGAGCGGCATCAAAGACATTGAGCACATGTCCAAAGAGATGCAGCGCGTCATGGCAGAACTGCAATCTTTGCCACAAGCCTTCCAAACTGCTTTGCCCGAGTGGGTGTATGAAACCGCATTGCGCTTGGCCGGCAAAGAGCAAATGGACCGCTCGGTATTTGTGGCCGCTGTGCAAGAAGCCCTCATGCGCTTGCCCAGACCCGGTGAAAATTTAATTGTGGGTGTACCTCCCGCAGAGCTCGAAGCTTGGCAGTCTTTGCTAAGCCACCCCGACATGCCCTTTCAGTCATTGGTGCGACCCGATGCGGATTTGAGCAAAGGCTTTGCTTATGTCTTGGTCGATGGCACCAGGCTTGATGTGGGCATCAGCGCACGCGATGCCTTGGTGCGAAGCGCCTTGGGTTTACTGCCGCAGCACGCTTCGGATTCAGTTTAAAGGAGACCGCCTTGAGCCAGGCTGATCTTCAACACTTTGTAGACTCTCACCGCGCCAAGTTGGCCAACTTGCCATTGTCTGTGCGCGAAGGGCGCGTTAAAAGAGTGTCTGGTTTGTTGGTTGAAGTTGAAGGTCTGCCTCTGTCTATTGGCGCGCAAGCCTGTGTCGAAAATTCTCGCCAAGGCAATTGGGTCGATGCCGAGTGCATTGGCTTTGAGCGCGACACCACCTACCTCATGGCCTTTGACCAAATGGCGGGCCTGTCGCCAGGCGCCGTGGTCTACCCCTTGCTCACACCGCAGCGCCGCGCCCAGGGCTATCAAATGCGCCAAGGCATTGCGTCTGTGCCCATTGGTCCTCAGCTGCTAGGACGCGTGGTAGACGGCTTAGGCAGACCTTTAGATGGCTTGGGCGGCGCCAGCTGGAGCGATGACCTACTGCGATTTGCCTCCCCCAACCCGCTCAAACGAAAGCCCATTCACGAACCTCTAGACACTGGCGTGCGCGCCATCAATGCCATGTTGTCGGTAGGACGTGGCCAGCGCATGGGCTTGTTTGCAGGTTCTGGCGTGGGCAAGAGTGTTTTGCTTTCCATGCTGACGCGCAATTGCGTGGCCGATGTCATTGTGATTGCGCTGGTGGGTGAACGCAGCCGCGAGGTGCGCGAATTTTGTGACGACCAATTGGACGACACGTCTAGAGCCCGAGCTGTGGTGGTGGCCTCGCCCGCCGATACATCCCCCTTAGCGCGCGCCAAAGGTGCCGAGTACGCCACCGATGTGGCCACCTGGTTCAGAGATCAGGGCAAGCATGTGGTGCTGATTGTTGATTCACTCACACGCTACGCCATGGCGCAACGCGAAATTGGCTTGAGCCTTGGCGAAGCGCCAGTAGCCCGCGGCTACCCTGCCAGCGTGTTTGGCAAACTGCCTGCACTGGTCGAAAAAGTAGGCAACGGCGAGCACCCCGAAGGCTCTTTAACTGCTTTTTACACGGTGCTTTTAGAAGGCGACGATGTGCACGACCCTGTGGCCGATGCCGCGCGGGGAGTGCTGGATGGGCATATTTTCTTGTCTCGCGAATTGGCGGACGCGGGTCACTACCCTGCCATTGACATTGAAAAATCCATTTCAAGGGTGATGCCCAAGGTGGCTACCCAAGATCATGTCATGGCGGCCAGGCGCATTAAGCAACTGATCAGCCGGCATGAGCGCAGCCGAGACATGGTGGCCATGGGTGCCTACATGCAGGGCAGCGACCCCGATTTGGATGCGGCGCTGAGGTTGTGGCCTCATATTCAGACGTTTTTGCAACAAGAGTCGCACCAGGTGGCTGACTTGGAAGGCAGCGTGACCGCATTGAACAGCATTGCGAGGGCTTCCAAAATATGAGCAGCCGTGTGTTTGAAGTGCTGCAGCAAATGCTAAAGCTGCGCAAAGACCGTTCTGTGGCGCAGTCCAAACGGGTGCAGGCTGAGTTTGAGCGGGTGCGCAATTTCAATTTGCAGGTGGAGTCTTATGCCAAGGAATACGAGACCCAGTGGGTGAAGGCGGCGCAACAAGGCGATACCGTTTTGAATTTGCAAACCCAGGCCAACTTTGGACTGAACCTCAGGGCTACTGCCAAATCGCAAGAACCAGAAGTTGCGGCTTTGAAGTCTCAAAGCCGCGAAGCGCTAGACAAAGCCTTGCAAGATGCCCAACGCCTGAAGACCCTTCAGTCTTTCTTGGCCAAGCGCAAACAACAGCGCCAACGCCAATTTGAGAAGCACGAAGACAAGGCCCTAGAAGACGTTTTACAGGCGCGCCAAAACACAAAGTAGCAAGGTGGCACTGAAGTTGCATGACATGATTTAAATTTGGGAAATTAAATCATGGCCATCTTTGTATCGAATCCAACTTCTGCAGCAATTACAACGCTTTCTCCTGACGCGCTAGACCCTTCGGTCATGTCGCCAGAAGAGGGCTTTACAGAGGAGCTAGCAGCTGCCATGCAGCCTTCTGCAGCGCCAACTGACGCGCCTGCAAAAACACCTTTAGTCATGCTCGAAGAAGCGGGCAAGAAAGCTTCAGACCTGCAAATTTTGCCGGCAGAAGTTCTCATGAACGCAGTGGGGGATGCAAATTTTGCCTTCGCGGGGCAAGCAGGTGCAGCCAATGCAGCGGCTCAAAATTCAGTGCCTGGTGCTGTCACAACAGATGGCACAGAGACCTTAGAGCAAGACACCACGGCCCTAGATTTGGCCAATCAATTGCAAGGCGCTGAGCTGGCTGCAGCCAATTTGGCTGCGCAAATGTCTGCTTCTGCGGCCAATGTGCCTGTGCCCGTGGCTGCCAATGCAGCAGAAGTTTCGGCCGCACTCTCTATCAACGCCAATTCGGGGGCTGGCCCAGAGGCTGCTCAAGCATCGCAGGCGCCAGTTGCAGGCGCCAACTTGCAAGAAGACAAACAAGTTGCCTCGGCTACTAATTTGGCATCGGTCCAAAACACGCCTTCCGTTGGCACTGAAACTGTCAGCTCTGCCAATGTGCCTAAAGCCCAGGTAGCTCCACAGCTTGAAGCCAATGAATCTACAGGCAATCAGGCAGTGCGCACGGCACCTGTTGCATCATCACAAGCTCAGTTGGCCTCATCTGTTCAATCAGATGCCACTCGCAATGTGTCTCAGCTCAATGCGGCGTCTACAGCGAATGTTGTCAGTGCAACTGACACGCCGGTGCAGCAAAACACAACTGCGGCAGCTTCCAACAACACCAAGCCCGTCGGCATACAAACAGAAGCTGTCGTTCAACAAGGTACCACCGCCAATTTGGTGGCGCCTCAAGTAGACACGCAAGTTGCTTTAGACCCTTCATTGGCTTTGAAGTCTGAGACTGGTTCAAATGCAGCCAATATTTCAAATGTGACGCTTGATGCAAGTCAAACTGCTGATATCAAGGAGGCAAGCCCGCAAAACACGACCTTAGCGGCTTCAACTTTTGTCACCTCGAACGATGCCAGCATCGTCAGCGCAAACTCAACAGCAGTGGCCTCTGTAGCATCGACCATCAGCACTTCAAGCCCAACTCAGTCGCTAGTTCCTACCCAATCAGCCTCTGAAAAGACGTCTGTTTCATCAGATTCAAAGGCTGAAACGCAAGCACCCCAGGCCCAAGAAAGTGCATTTAATTTTGATGCGAAATTGGCCAAATCGGATGCTCAGCAGAATCCAAAAGCCTTAGAGACCGCAGTCAGCCTTGCAGGTGTTGCTAAGTTGAATCAACCTTTACAAAACACAAAGGGCACCACAATCGTTGCGGAACCAGTCGTTCAAATGGCGAGTGCTGCTGTTGCAACGGTTGCCAATGTTTCAGCGCTAGCAAATGTTGCCACTCGCTCTTCTGACTCCTCAATCAGCGCCCAAGACATTGCTGTTTCCAGCGCGCCAGAATTAGACCCAGACTTTAGATCCTCATCTACTTCTGCGCAAAACATAGACGCCTCTACTGCCAAAAACGTCCAAGCAGGCATCAAAACCGAGCGAGCAGGCGAGGCCTTCCCAGTTGCAGGCAGTTCACCCACTGCCAGCACCGCACCTGCCAATCGATTGGACTCGGCCGCGCTGACAGCCGCCAACCCAAATTCAGCAGTGATGGCGCAAGAGGCTCCCCGAGCAGAAACGACGCAAAGTTTGGAAGATATTTCTTCGAGTTTTGTAAGCAGCTTGGTGGGTGGCCCACAGCGCCCCGTTACAACCGTCATGGATTGGATTTCTATGCAGTCACAAGAACGTCCAGCACCCCTGGTTCCCCATGAAGTGCGCTTAGATGCGGGCGCTGTGCAAATGGAAATTCAGAAGATGGTGAAGCAAGGCGGCGGTCATGTGGTGATGGAACTCACACCACCCGATCAAAGCAAATTCACCATTGAATTGAAGCTCGATGAACGCGGCAATGCCTTGTTGATTGTGGAAGGTGTGAGCGACTCCACCAAAACCCGATTGGAACAAAGTGCACCGCAATTGCGTGAGCAGTTTCAGCAAATGGGTTTAGAGTTGCAACTTGATATGCGCCAGCAAGGTCAATCTGCATCTTCGAATGCTGCAAATTTTGCGGATGCCCAAGAGCGCAGTTTTAGTGACAACAATTTAGCCAACAATGGCACAGGCGACATGCCCAAGGCTTTGACGCAGCGTGAAGCAGGCGCAAACCGAGCTCGTGAAACAGGTTCTAACCAAGTTTATCTCTACGCCTAAAACTTTGAGCCTAGAAGATTCCTATGAACACCAACCCAGACAACATGCAATTTCCATTTGCCAAAGAAGCCCTTGAGGGCCTAGACACCCAAGTCTCGCAGGACTGGAATCGCGAGCAATTGGATGCCATGCACATGCAGTTTGTGGCGCAGTGGCGTCAGTCAATGTCCACTTTGGTTCCCGCTGAAATAAAGATTTTGGCCGGCGACATGGAGATGAAAACTTACGAAGCCTTTGTGCTTGAAGCGCCCTCTTTTGCAGACATTCAAGTCTTTGAAATCGATGCCCTTCAAACCCTTTGCGCTTGGAGCTTTGACGCGCGCTGGGTGGCCGCGGCCGTCGATTGTTTGTTTGGCGGCGGCGGCATCATTCCCATCAAAGAACGGACCGGCAAGCTCACGCACATTGAATTGGGTATCAGGCAACGTTTGCTTGCAACTTTGGCCACAGCCTATGAGGCAGCTTGGCAAACGGCTTATCCCATTCGCCTGCAAACACTCAGACAAGAGCAGCAACTGTCTTCTCTAAGGCTTACCTCTCACAAAGATCTGGTGCTGCATGCTCAATTTGCCATCCATTTCAACTTGCTCGAATTGAGGGTTGACTTGTGCCTGCCTAAGCGCGCACTCGATTGGCAAACGCCCAACGCCTCTGTCAAATCCTCCGAAACCTCCGGTCAACCAGCTGGCTGGAGTCGCAGTTTGCAGCATCAGCTGTATGCCAAGCCCGTCGATTCAGTGGCCGTGTTGTGTGAAAAAGAACTTTCGGTGGCGCAGTTGCTCTCCTTGTCTTTGGGTCAGGTTTTGCCCATTGATTTGTCTGCCCCTGTGCGCCTCATGGTCGATGGCGTCAACATGCTCAGCGGACGTTATGGCGTGCGCAATGGCCACTATGCCCTGAAGGTAGAGCACATGAACCAGCCGCCATTGGCCCCCAACCCACAAGACTTTGAAGGCGCCACTTCGGGCCAATACCTAGGCAGCCTTGACATGCCCGCCCAGGCGCAAACCGATTTGGCCAATGCCGCCAAGGCCCTGAGCCAGCTAGACCAACAAATTCAGAAAAGTGAAGGTGACGTGTGACCGAGCAGATTGAAAAAGAGTCCTCTGATGACCTCACCCAATGGGGCAAGGAGCCGGCACTAGACGCAGAAACCGCCAAACCTGCCATTCACGACATGGACATGATCATGGACTTGCCCGTGCGGGTCATGATTGAGCTGGGCCGAACCAAAATGCCTTTGGGTGATTTAATGTCGGTCCAGAATGGTGGCGTCATAGAACTAGACGTAGAGGCTGGAGAGCCCTTGAATTTGGTGGTTAACGGGTGTTTAATTGCACAAGGCGAAGTTGTCATCGTGGACGACCGCTATGGCATCCGCTTGACTGATATCATTTCACCATCGGAGCGTTTACGGAAATCTAAAAATTGACCCCACTTTCCTCCTTGTCGCGGCTTTCAGCATTTGTCTACTTAGGCATTTTCTCAATAGCCGCTCAAGCGCAAGCCTTGTCAGCGCCAGTCTCTAGTGGTGCTTCTGGCTCATCGTCGTCTGTTTGGGGAGGTGCTTGGCTAGGATTGGTCACACTCAGCTTGCTGGTGGTGTTGGCAGCCGTGGTGGTTTGGCTTTTCCGCCGTGGCGCACAAAGCACCACCGTGGGTGGACAAATTCAATTGTTGGCTGCATTTCCGGTGGGTCCCCGCGAACGCTTGTTGGTGGTTCGCATGCAAGATCGGATTTTGGCTTTGGGCCATACGCCCACACACATCAGTTTGTTGGCAGAGTTAGATGATTTTGAGCCCATTGCCAACTCGGGTTCATTGCCATCGGGTTTTGCAGGGCAACTCATGACCCTGCTTTCTGGAAAGAACGGCACATGAGGTTCTTCAACCTCAAATGGCTGATAGCCATTGCCCTCCTGCTGTGTTGCGGTTGGGCAGCAGCTCAAAACTTACCGCTGGTGACTTCCAACACTTCCAAAGCCGGCACTGTGTATGCCGTGCCTGTGCAAACTTTGCTGGCCTTAACGGCCCTTTCATTTTTACCGGCTGCGCTCATGCTCATGACCAGCTTCATTCGAATTCTCATTGTGTTTTCAATGTTGCGGCAAGCCTTGGGACTGCAAAGCATGCCGCCCAATTTGGTCTTGATTGGCCTCTCGGTATTCCTCACATTTTTTGTCATGAACCCCGTGCTAGAGCCCATGTACCGAGATGCTTATTTGCCTCTGGCCAGCGGCAAAATTGGATTTGAAGAGGCGGTGAACATCGGCACCGAGCCTTTGAAACAATTCATGCTGAGCCAAACCAACAAAGATGACCTGAGCCTGTTTGCCAAACTGTGGGGCAAGCCCATTGAAACCCGGGCCGATGTGCCTATGACGGTGCTCATTCCCGCCTTTGCTGTGTCTGAAATCAAAACAGGTTTCTTGTTTGGCTTTCTTATTTACTTGCCCTTCTTGGCCATTGATTTTGCGGTGGCCAGCATCTTGACATCTCTGGGCATGGTCATGGTCTCGCCCATGATGTTCTCGCTACCCCTCAAGTTGGTGGTTTTTGCACT
Source organism: Comamonadaceae bacterium (assembly GCA_947447245.1). Taxonomy (GTDB): domain Bacteria; phylum Pseudomonadota; class Gammaproteobacteria; order Burkholderiales; family Burkholderiaceae_C; genus Limnohabitans_A. The sequence continues at coordinate 15,045 of CANFJC010000013.1, read as the reverse complement.
GGCGGACGGGTGGTCGCTCTTGGCCGCCTCATTGGTTAACAGTTTCAAGGTCACCTAAGATGGATTCAGGCTTTGTCATTGAAGTCGCTTTCAGAGCACTTTGGATGGCATTTGTCTTGAGCGGGCCGGTGCTTATTTCCTTGCTCATCGTGGGTCTGGTCATCGGCATCATTCAAGCAGCAACATCGGTCAATGAAAGCTCGGTAGCCTTCATTCCTAAGTTGCTTGTGATTGCTGTGGTGTTGCTCATTGCAGGCCCCGTCAGTTTGGCCATCTTTGTGGATTACCTGCGCGAGGTCATTCAAGAGTTACCCGAAATTCTGCGGTAACCCTCATGCTGCCGATCAGCCCAGATTGGATGACACAGACAGCTACCCTCTGGATGTTGATTTCTGTGCGCCTCTTGGGTTGCTTCATGACCATGCCCTTGTTTGCATTTCGGTCGGCCCCCATGCGATTGCGGGTCTTGCTGGCCTTGGTCATTGCGTTTGCACTCGTTCCGCTGGTTCAATCCGACCTGCCCTCTTTGGACAGCATGCCGCCAGGCTATGCCTTGGTGTTTGTTGAATTGGGCGTGGGCCTTACTTCAGGTTGGATGGTCCGGATTGGTTTGACGGCGGTGGACATGCTGTCAGATATCCTGTCGCAGCAATCTGGTTTGAGTTTTGCGGCCACATTGCAACACGATGCCAATTTGGCTTCAGGTTTGGTGGGCGAGTTTTTGGGCTTGTTGGCCATTGCGCTGGCCTTCACCATGAACATTCATTTGGTGATGCTGGAGTTGCTGGTGAACAGCTTCAAAGTATTGCCCTTGGGAACTTGGCCGGCTGCTTGGAACTGGAATTCTGTGCTGGGCTTGGTTCAAGATGCCTTCTCTTTGGGCTTGGTCTTGGCCCTGCCTGCCATCGTCATTTACTTCTTGTTCAACATGACGCAGGCCATTTTGGCGCGGGTTAGCCCACAGATGAACCTCTTCTCGGTGGGCTTTGCCATCATGATTCCTGTGGCCTTCGTGGTGGTGGTTTTGTTGTTGCCGTCTTTCACAGACTTGGTTCAAACCGCCTTTGAGTCACCCTTTGAATTAATTCGCGCTGGCTTTGGTCCCAAGCTCTAGGTCTGGCAAAGTGCCAATTTCTGGCAAAGGCAACTCGCCTGTCGACGAAGCTTGCTTTATTTCATAGGCCCAGGCCAGCACCTTGGCCACCACTTCAAACAAGGGCGCAGGGATGGGCTCTCCCACTTTCAAATGCTTGTGTAGCAGCCTGGCCAAAGGTGGAATGCGCGCCACCGGCACTTGGTTTTCATTGGCTACCCGCTGAATCATCAAAGCTATTTCGTCCATGCCTTTGGCCACCACAATGGGGGCACGCATTTTTTCAGCGTCGTACCTTAGCGCTACAGAGTAGTGGTCTGGGTTGGCCAGCACCACGTCCGCTTTTTCCATGGCCGACATCATGCGCGACGTGGCAATTTGACGCTGACGCTGTCTGAGACGATTTTTCAGCTCAGGCGAGCCTTCGCTTTCCTTCATCTCCTGCTTCAACTCTTCTTGGCTCATCTTCATGCGCTTGGAGAAGCTGAACCACTGGATGACCACATCCACAGCCGCCACCACCACAATGGGCAAGAGGAGTAGCAACAAGCCGGTTTCAATGAGCCCCAGGCTGTTGGAGAGCGCTTGGTTTAAATCTTGGCGAGAAAGTACGCTGAGGTTGCCAATGAGGCTGGTGACGTAGGCCACACCCACGCCAAACACCACAATGACCTTCAAAATGTTCTTGGCCACCTCGGTCAGGGTGTCGGTTGAAAAGATTCTGCCCAAGCCAGCAAATGGATCGAGCCGGCCAGGGTTGAGCTTGAAAGCCCAAACCGGCTGAAACTTCACCATGGCCAAGGGAGCCAAGGCAGAAACCACCCACAAGGGCAGAACGATGGCCAAAATCCACATCGTGGCACTGACCAAGGGGCCACTGGCCCAATCGAGCAAATGGTTTTGCCAGTCGTCGCTGCTGCCAAACGTCAGGCCTTGCTTGACCAATTCCACCAAGCCCTTCATCAAAGAGCCGCCAATCCCTACAAAAAAAGCTGCAAACAGCAAAAGCACCAAGAACGTGGTCAGGTCTCTGGATTGGGCGAACTGCCCTTCCTCACGCGCGCGTTCAAGCCGCCGCTCGGTCGGGTCTAGTTGTCGTTCTTCGCTGGTGTCTGAGGACTCGGCCAAATCAACTCTCTGGGCTTGTGTTTTCGCGGCATAAATTGCCAAGGCCCAACAATGAAGGCCTGCAATTTTTGCCGTGAAAACCAGTTAAGGATTGGTTTTGGGCTATTTGTACCACTTAAAGCACCTTTCTTTGGTGTTTTTGGAGGTTTTAGTGGGTTGGCACGCTGTTTGCGAAGTATCTGAGAAATTTGATTACTTTATTGGACCCAACGTGAACACCGTACCTCGATTTGACCCGCTGAACTTTGGAGAGGCCGCACTCAAACTGCGCAGCCTTCGCCATGAGTTGCTCAGCTCAAATTTGGTGAACGCTGACACGCCCAACTACAAGGCGCGTGACATTGATTTTCAATCGGTGTTGATGCAGCGCTTGTCTGGCCAGCCCAGCCCTTCTTCTGTGAACCTTGATCGCACACATCAAGGTCACATTCAAATGACTTCTTCTATTCAGTCACCCAAGCAAATGTTTCGCGTGGGTGTGCAGCCTTCTTTAGATGGCAACACAGTTGACCCCGACATTGAGCGCGGCAACTTTGTGAAAAATGCATTCTTTACAGAAGCTGCCTTGAGCTTCCTAGGTTCGACATTGCGCACGCGCTTGTCGGCCATTACAGGACAGCCATCATGAGCTTACTCGGCACTTTTGATGTTGGCACAACTGGTTTGGTGGCGCAGTCATTGCGTTTGAACTTGATTGCATCCAACGTGGCCAATGCAGAAACAGCTGTCAGCTCCGACGGCCAGCCCTACCGCGCACGCCATGTGGTCTTGCAATCTGAAGCGCGCGCAGGCCGAGTAGGTCAAGGCGTGAAAGTGGCTCGCATTGTAGAAAGCACCGCCGAGCCACGTTTGGAATACCGCCCTGGCCACCCATTGGCCAACACACAAGGCTACATCACCATGCCCAATGTGAACCCTGCAGAGCAAATGGTCGACATGGTGTCTGCCTCTCGCGCTTACCAGTTCAACGTAGAGATGATGAACACCACCAAGCAACTCATGCTCAAGACGCTGGATCTTGGCAAATAAAGGAAGCAATCATGGCAACCACAATCAATAACATTCCCGTTTACGACCGCTCTGCACCGCCTGTTCAGGCTACAAGCAATGGCACGTCTGCAGCTGATCTTTCAAAGAATTTTTTGAAGATGTTGACGGTGCAATTGCAAAACCAAGATCCCATGAATCCCATGGACAACGCTGCAATGACATCGCAACTGGCTCAATTGAACCAAGTGGATGGCATTAACAAGTTGAACACTTCGGTGAACTCCTTGGTGGCTCAAATGCAATCGGCCAACTTCATGAACTTGTCTTCTAGTGTGGGCAAAACTGCATTGGCATCAGGTTCGCAGGTTTACTTCTCTGGCCACGCAGTGGGCATGGCCGCCAAATTAGATGCACCAGCAGCTTCCTTGAAGGCTGTGATACGCGACAGCAACAGTCAAATTGTGAATCAGTTTGATTTTGGCGCCACACCGTCTGGCACAACCGATTTTATTTGGGATGGTGGCGACGATGCCGGCAAGCAAGTGATGGCTGGCATGTACACGCTAGAACTGACTGCCACCGACGATCAAGGCAGAACAACTTCCCCCACTTCCTATGTGGGTGCCATGGTGACCAGCATTGGACAAGAAGGCTCGGACATGAAAGTGGGCCTGAGCGACGGACGCAATATTTTGACCACTGACATTGTCAAGTGGCTGGCCATCTAATTTTTTGACGAATCAACTGATTAACCTGAGGACATTGACATGAGCAATATCGCAACCGCACTCTCTGGACTGCAAAACGTTTCCCTGGCCATTGACACGGTCAGTAACAACATTGCCAATGCCAACACTGTTGGCTACAAAACTGGCGAATATGTTTTTGCCACGCAGTTCCTGAACGGCAGCAACTCGTCTGATCAGCCTGCAACGGGCCAGGGCAGCCAGTCTTTGGGTGTGCGCCGTCCCATGACGCAAGGCGCCATTACCAACTCCGCCAATCCATTGGACTTGGCCATCAGTGGCAAGGGCATGTTCCGCTTGCTACAAGGTTCTGGGAGCGCTGAATCGGTTGACCCTTCTGCGGTTTACTACTCGCGCAATGGCCAGTTTGGCGTTGATAAGAACGGCTACATCGTGAACGAAAATGGCATGTTCTTAACTGGTTTCCAACCTTCTTTGGATGGTAGTCAAATTACAGATGACTTGATTAAGAACAATGGTTTGTTGCGCATGCCTGACAGCAACTTGCCTGGCAATGCCACATCAAGTTCAACCTTGTCTGCCATGTTGGATTCAACGAGTACTGCATTTACCAAAACAGCGAATGTTGCTTTTGATCCTACGCAATCAACTTACAACAACAAGACTACGCAAACTGTGTTTGATAGCCAGGGCAATTCACACACACTGGAAGTTTATTACCGCCGTGTGACTGATGAGACTTTGTCAATTACCTCGGGTTCTACTGGATATACATATACACCGAGTGATGCTGCTTCTGCAAATACAGGAGGTACCGCATTAGTGACATTGAATAAAGATTCAATTTTGCGTGTCAATACTGCGCCAAAAGCTTCAGCTTTATTTAGTTCTGCCACTGACTCAACACATATTGTTTTAACAGCAACACCAAGTAACGCAGGCGCTACGCCAAGTGTTGCGGGTATGAAAATTTTTATCAATGGTGTTGATTCAGGCGTTACCGTATCTGCGCATACCACAACATCGATTACTACGAGTGCGGCTATCACAGTTCCAACTGGTGCGGCTTTGACTTTTTACGACAAAGATAACGCGACAACTTTTACTCAAGCATCGGCAACTGCAACAACAATAGTTGTTGCTGCAGCTGATGGACTTGCAGTTGGAGACAAAGTCTTTTTAGGCGCTTCAGGAACTACAGATACTGGATCAACAATTACAGGAATTAGCGGCACTACGATCACACTTTCTGCAGCCATTGGCATAGGCTCTGCAACGGCAGTTACTTTTAAGCATCCTTTAGCGATGACATTGATCACACCAGATGGAACGGAAGTGGCCGTTAAAGGTGCTTCAAATAAAAAAGCTTCAACAGAACTGTTAACGACAACGGTCTCTCAACTTGAGGTCTATGCATCAATTGATGGTACGTTCTATAACTATCCAACAGATGGATCAGCCTCCTCTAACCGCACGATTACGCCGGAAGTCACAGGCGGCTACAAACCAGTTGCTACGATGAACTTCATGGGCGGACAAAACATTGACGCCATGGTCAAGGACTCCATGTCTGGCGACCCGATGTTCAAAACCACAACAACATTAACCAGCCGAGTGACCAACCAAGCAGGCGGTAGTTCAGACTTGATTTTCGAACTTGACTTGTCTGGTACTCAGATGCACGCCGGTGCTTTCCAGATGACCAAAAGCACACAAAACGGTGAAGCCGTTGCGCGCTTAACCAATGTGACTGTTGACAATGCAGGCCGCATCGTAGGCGTCTACGGCACCGGCAAGCAACAATTCATCGGCCAAGTAGCCATGGTGAATTTTGACAACGAAGAAGGACTGATTCCTGTTGGCAAGAATGCATTTGCAGCATCCAACATGACTGGCACCGAACAAGACGGTACGGGTGTGACTGTGGGCCGTGCAGGTACAGGTGTACTGGGCGAGATTCGCAGCCAAGCGCTCGAATCTTCCAATGTGGACTTGGCCAATGAATTGGTTCGCTTGATGATTTTGCAGCGCTCTTACAGCGCCAACTCACAAAGCTTGAAAGCCGTTGACCAGACTTTGCGCGACACGCTGCAAATGGTCGGCTAATTTTTAAACACGCTTAAACAGAACCTGGCTTAAATCATGATTGATCGTTTTGTCTTTACTGCAATGACCGGTGCCAAAAGCGCCATGGGGCAGTTGGCCACAACGTCTCATAACATGGCCAATTTGCAAACGCCAGGTTTCAGAGAAATGTTGTCTTCTTTCAGAGCTGTGCCTGTGACAGGTGGCCGTTCAGATTCTCGCGCTTTCGTGGTGGATTCAACACCTGGCGCTGATTGGACTCCTGGCGCCGTCACGGCCACTGGCAATCCTTTGGATGCCGCCATTCAAAACGAAGGCTTGTTTGCTGTACAGCGTGCAGATGGTCAAGAGGCCTACACACGCGCTGGCAAGTTTCACATGGATGCACTAGGTTTTTTGGTCACTTCATCTGGTTTGAATGTTTTGAACGAACAAGGTCAGACCATTCAAATTCCAGTGGGCAGCCAAGATGTGGTGATTCAGCCTAACGGCAGCATTACAGCCACACTGCCTGGTCAAAAATTTGAAACAACTGTCACTCGCTTGAAATTGGTCAATCCTGCGCCACATACTTTGGAACGCCAAGCTGACGGCTTGTTTACCTCTACAGAAGATTTGGCATCTTTGGATGACATCCGTTTGGTGCCAGGTTCTTTGGAAGGCAGCAATGTGAGCGCGGCTCAGGCCATGGTTCAAATGATTGCGCAAAACCGCTTGTTTGACTTGAACATTCGTTTGGTTCAAGTTGCTGAGCAAAATTCGAAAACAGCAGGGACCTTGATGTCCTTGTCCAGGGTTTAAACACCCGTGAAATGAAGGAGCGAGAAAATGTTGAGATCACTATGGATTGCCAAAACAGGCATGGATGCACAGCAGACCAGCTTGGACACCATCTCCAATAACCTGGCCAACGTTTCGACCACCGCCTACAAGCGTGTTCGTCCGGTGTTCGAGGACTTGCTCTATCAAAATATTCGCAGTCCAGGCTTGAACGAAGACTCTGGCAGCTACGTGCCGGCAGGCTTGCAAGCAGGTAACGGTGCACGCATTGCGGCCACCCAGCGCATTAACAGTGCGGGCTCTTTGGTTCAAAGCCAAAACCCCTTGGACATGGCCATCAATGGCAATGGTTACTTTGCGGTGTCTACGCCCAATGGTGTTGCTTACACACGTGCTGGTAATTTCATGCGCAATGACAAGGGTCAAATTGTGACAGCCAGTGGCAATGTGTTGCTAGGTCAAAGCAGTGTGACATCAGCCAGTGCAAGTTCGGCTGGCATTGTGATTCCTTCTAAAGCAACCTCTGTTGGCATTGGATCTGACGGTACCGTGAGCTACAACTTGGCTGACTCGTCAGCACCTTCGCAAGCCGATCAAATTGCCATGGTGAATTTTGTGAACCCAACTGGCTTGGCTTCAGCAGGTGGTGGTTTGTATTACGAAACCATGTCTTCAGGCGAACCTCAAATAGGCGTTGCAGGGAAAGAAGGTTTTGGCTCTATCAGCCAGTACTACACCGAGCAGTCCAATGTGAACGTGGCCGAAGAATTGGTCTCTCTGATTGCCGCACAGCGCGCCTATGAAATTACTGCTAAGTCAGTTTCTGCTTCCGATCAAATTCTGCAGAAGTTAGGACAACTGTGATGAAAAAGATTGCGCTTCTAATCTCTGTGTTGGCCATCTTGGCTGGCTGTGCAGAATTGCCTTCCGCCTCCAAGCAATCTTTGGTCAATGGCGAAACCACTGCACGTCCTGATGCACAAGAAAAAGTGGCCACTTCTAAAGGTTCACTGGTTCCGACCTCCAGGCCCGCTGCTGCAACCCACAAGGGGTTGTTTGAAGAGCGCCGTGCTGTTCGCGTGGGTGACACACTGACGGTGATGTTGAACGAAACAACCCGCGCCAGCAAAGACATTGGCACCAATGCACGTCGCTTGTCTTCTAATGGTTTGAACGCAGGCTTTAACATGAGCACAGGCACTGCAGCACCTACAGCCATCAACGGCGGTGTGAGCAGCAATGGCAACACCAACTTTGACAGCAAGGGCGGCTCGTCTGCTTCCAATCAGTTTTTAGGCACGATCACCGTGACCGTTTTAGAAGTGTTGCCCAATGGCAATCTGAATGTCGCTGGCGAAAAACGCTTGGCTGTGGGACACGAAGAAGAAGTCATTCGCTTTGGCGGCATTGTGTCGCCCTCTACTTTGCAGGGCAATACCGTATTGTCTTCTCAAGTGGCCGATGCTCGGATCGAATACCGCGGCCAAGGCATTACCGATCAAATTCAGAACCCTGGCATGTTGACCAAGCTGTTTACCAAGTTTTCACCTAACTAAGGAAGAGGCAATGACGAATCGCACCCTCTCTAAATGGTTTTTGATCGCAGCTTTTGTGATGGGTATGTCACAAGTCATGGCTGCACGTTTGAAAGACATGGCAGTGGTGTCAGGTCAACGCCCCAATCAATTGATTGGTTATGGCTTGGTAGTAGGCTTAGACGGCACGGGTGACAACTCTGGTTCTAACCCCGTCACAGGTCAGTCTGTGATCACCATGCTCAATTCATTGGGTGTCTCTGTGCCTGCTGGTATTAACTTGCAAGCACGCAATGCCGCCGTGGTGATGGTGACTGCAGAGTTGGCCGCCTTGGCTCGCCCTGGTCAAGCCATGGACGTGACTGTTTCATCCTTAACCAATGCCCGTAGTCTGCGCGGCGGCACACTGCTCATGACGCCTTTGAAGGCGGCCAATGGCCAAGTGTATGGCCAAGCTCAAGGCTCGATTGTGGTTCCAGGCGCGTCTGTGAGCACGGCCATGGCCCGCACCACAGTCAATCAATTGTCGGCAGGTCGTATTCCAAGTGGTGGCATTGTGGAGCAAGCTGCCCCCGAAGCAGACATGGACCCTGTGGTTGAGTTCAACTTTCACAAAGTAGATTACGCTCAAATTCAGCGCGCTGTTGAAGCCATTTCTAAAGTGGTCGCTGAAGAAAATGCTGTAACCGCTGTCGATGCCAGAACAGTTTCAGTTCGTGTGCCCGTTCAGAGAGCACAGCGCGTGAATGTGATGGCTCAATTACTGGAACTCGACATTCAACCCGTAGTAGACATTGCCAGAGTGGTGGTGAATGCACGCACAGGTTCTGTGGTGGTGAATCAATCGGTTCGTTTGGCACCTTTCGCCGTAACGCATGGCAACTTGACCATTCATGTGCAAGCCAACAACCAAGCGGTTCCACAATCATTGGTGTCCCGCAACCGCCCAATCAACCAGCGCAATGAGCGCGTCAGCATCGACCCTGGCCCTGCAGGTCAAATGGTGAGGGTTGAAGAAGGCGCTTCTTTGGAGCAAGTGGTTCGCGCTATCAACCTGCTGGGTGCTACGCCACAAGACTTGATGTCTATTTTGCAAGCCATGAAAACTTCTGGCGCATTGCAAGCCGAGTTGGAAATTATCTAACATGGCCGACCTCATCATCTCTGGTTTGGTTTCTGCAAAGCCTCTTTCTAGCGGCGTGGTAGATAGCGCACAGATTCAAAAAATCAAACAGACAGCGCAAGATTTTGAAGCTGTGCTGTTGCGCCAGATGATGCGTGAGCTGCGCAATTCCGTTTTCAGCGAAAGCAGCAAGGGTGGCAGCAATGCCACCTACCTGAGTTTGGCAGATGAGCAGTTGGCCAACAACATGGCAGCGCAAGGTGGCTTTGGTTTTGGCAAAGCAATGGCCCAGCAAATGATTCAGCAGGCCCAAGCAGCGCAGTTAATCAACTCTGCGGCCAATGCCGTAAAGCCTTAAGCACAACGGAACCATTCAGTGAGAACAGCAGCCCTCTTCGACAGCGCCATGGCCGGACTTCAGTCCGCTCAGTCGGGCATGCTGGTGACTTCTCAAAACGTCACTGGCTCGTCTGTAGAGGGGTATGTACGCCGCACATCGAGTGTTCGGGTGAATGGCTTGTCGCCTTCCTCGATTGACCTGACGGGCACTTCATTTGCCGTAGAAGGTTTTACGCGTTATTTTGACAACTTGCTGCAAGGGCAATTGCTGTCGCAGCAAAGCAAAACCAGCTACAGCCAAGCACTGACGCAGTCGGTAGCACCTTTAGATGCCATGCTCACTGAGCCTGCCACTTCAATTGCCACTGCGCTGGGTAATTTTTTCAACGCAGCGGGCTCTATTGCCAATGAGCCAACCAATTCGGCTTACCAGCAAAGCTTGATTGGCAACGCTCGTTTGGTAGCAGACCGTGTGAGTGGTTTGGCCAATGCAGTAGGTCAGATTTCTAGCAATGCGTCACAGGCTTTGGCCGATGTGTTGAATCAGGCTAATTCTTTAACCCCTCAGCTTGCTTCGATCAATTCCAAAATTCGCGCAGCAGCCATACCTGGCGTGGCTGCTGCATCTCCAGATTTGCTAGATGAACGCGACCGCATTGTGGGCAAGCTGCAAGAACTGGTGGGCGGCACCACCTTGATCAATGAAGATGGTACGGCCAGTTATTTGCTCAATGGCCAGCATTTGGTGGACCGTGAAAGTGCGAACACATTCACCAACTCAAATGGTACAAGTGTGATTCGAAGTGACATGCCATTGACTGACTTGAGAATCAAAGCGGCCTCTTTGGATGGTCGCAATCCTGTTTATATCAAGCTTGTGATGCCCGCAGTTGCACAAAAGCAGAGCAATGGCACGGCACTTCTAGACACCAACGGAAACTCGGTGATGCTGCCTGGGCAAACTGTTTTGCAAGATGGCAAAGCCGGAGCCTATGTTCACCTGATTCAAAACTTTGTGCCGACAGTTCAGAAAAGCATCAATTTGCTTGCCACTCAGTTGGTCAATAAAGTGAATCAGGTTGCAAGTGGAACTGTTAATCAAAAAATTGCGCCTATTTTTGGATTTGCTTCAACTGCATCTGGCGGTACTTCCCTCACGGGTAGCAGTTCAGATGCTGCCGGCAAAATTTTGCTAGATGGCCTTTGGAAAAAAACGGATGGCACATCTTATGTCTACAGCGAACTCGTTGAAGGCTCCAATCCTCAAAGCAGTAATTATCGCGAGACGATCGATCAGGCTTTAAGCAAGCCTGAGTTTGATGCACGTCAGTTCAAAGTGGTGGGCACGTTTGATAACTCTCAGTTTACCTACATGGATGCCACTGCCTCTGCCTCTTTGCAAAGCCTGCGCGATTCATTCACTTCGCCCGTGACATTCATCACAAGCAGCGTGGCCACGACCATTGCCACTTGGAAGAACACACAGCAATCTGATGAAGCATTGCAGAAAAGTTTGAGCGCACAGAAGTCTTCCATCACAGGCGTGAACTTAGACGAAGAAGCGGCCAATTTGGTCAAATACCAACAGCTCTACAACGCTTCTAGCAAATTGATGCAGACAGGCAAACAAATGTTTGACACCTTGCTGGGCATGTTGTCTGGTTAATCATTAAACAAGGACCTAACCCATGAGAATCAGCAGCCAACAGGTCTTTGACAGCGGCGTATCGTCGATGCAGCAACACACCTCTGATGTGGTGAAGTATCAGCAGCAAATTTCTTCGGGCCGAAAATACCAAGTGGCCTCTGACGATGCCTTGGCGGCAGGTTTGGGTGTGCAAATTGATTTGGACAATGCGCAATTTGCCATGTTCAGGGTGAATCAAAATCACATCAATGCTTCATTGACTTCCACAGATTCTCAGTTGAACAACATCAACATTGCTTTGACCAAGTTTCAGCAAATGATGGTCCAAGCGGGTAATGGCACCTTGGGTGCTGATGGTCTTAAAACATTGGGACAGCAAGCTACGACTTTGGTCAGCACTGTCAATCAAATGTCGTATGCGAAAGATGCCAATGGCGAACAAATTTTGAGATCAGGTACTCCGACCACCGTTTTGGTTGCGCCAAATATAAGTTTAGAAACCGCTTTAAGTTTTGACGAGGTCATGACAACGGGTAAAGATGTCTTGAGCTTCATGACTTCAGTCAGTGCAAAACTCAACGCTGGTACAGCTTTGTCCTCAAGCGACATGGACAACATGCAATTGGTGCTAAAACAGGTCACAAAAGCTCAAGTCAAAACGGGCCTTCTTCAAAATCAACTTGACGCAGCCACAGAAGCTGCAGACGTGCAAAAAAACAATGTGGAAGTTCAGCGCAGCAACTTGCTAGACACCGATTTAGCAACCGCCACAGCCGGACTGGTAAAATCCAATGCCTTGCTTCAGGCCGCTCAGTCCATCATGACGAAGCTAGATACCAATTCACTTTTTCAAAAATTGTGAGTTTCTAAAATTTCACTGGCGTCAAAATACAAAATTACATCTTGCTATCAAAGTTGTAATTGTTTGTACTTTTTTTGATGCTACTATTTTCTTCTATTTTTAACCTACCGGCTTTTGCCGTTTGACGATATGAACATTGGAGCCGGCTGGATCGTTGCGATTAGTTGCATTATTGGTGGTTTCATTTGGCTGGGTGGACACCTTGAACAGCTTTGGGTGCCCCAAGAGTATTTGATTATTTTTGGTGCTGCAGTGGGCACCTTGCTGGCCTCTAATAAGTGGCGCAACCTCAGAAGTTTGTTTCGCTCTTTTTTCCGAATCTTCTTACCCTCTCACAGTGGTAAATCAGCCAATTTAGGGCTTCTGTGTTTGATGTTTGAATTGCTGCAACGGATTAAACGCGACGGCGCCTTGTCTATCGAGAGTGATATTAGCGATCCCAAGCAGAGTGAATTGTTTGCCAAATATCCAACCGTTCTCAAAAGTCCGCGCTTGATTGAATTCATCACCGACTACTTCACCATGATGATGGACGGTACGGTGACTTTAGGTCAGCTTGAATCAGTGATGGCGCAGGAAATTGAGGTGATGAACCAAGAAGCCTTGGAGCCTTCCGAGTCCATTACGGCATTGGCTGACAGCATGCCCGCATTTGGTATTGTGGCCGCCATTATTGGCGTGGTTCACGCTTTAAGTTCTATCAAAACAGGTATCGGGCCAGGTGAAATTGGCGATCTGATTGCTCAGGCTCTTATTGGCACCTTGTTAGGTGTGTTTGCCGCCTATGCCATGATGATTCCCATTAGCCGTTCTATGGAACAACTTGCTTCCGCGGACGTGAAGCCCTACGAGGCAGTGAAAGAAATTTTAATTGCCAATTACAGCAATTTCTCTCCCATGATTGCCGTGGAATATGGTCGCAAGGTGATGTACACCGATCAGCGGCCCACCATGAAAGAGTTGTCTGAAGGTGTTATGGCTACTTCTGGCAATAAGTTAACGGGCTAAACTCATGTCAGAGACGGCGCCAAGCACAGAGAATCCGAAGGCCGAATTGCCTGCTGACATACCAGAGCTTCCTTTAAAACCAGGGCCAGGCAAGAAAACTTCTCAGCCCCAACACAGCCGAAAATTACACCACAAAAAACACAAGAAGCATGCGCAGCATGGGTCTTGGAAATTGGTTTACGCCGACTTCGTCACCGTGCTCATGGCCTTCTTCATTGTGGTATGGGTGATGTTGTTCGACAATATTTCTAAGCGAGAGCGCATTGACACTTCATGCATTGAACCTGTTGCCAAAGAACTGAAAGAGCTCATCGCTGGCGATGCAGGCCTTCAATCTGGCAAGGCCCCCTTTGACATTGACTACTCCACTGACGGATTGCGCATTACCCTGAAGGATGCAGGTGAGCCCTTGTTCCAAAGAGGTGGTACCGTTTTGTCAGACTTTGCGAAAAAACAATTTCAAAAGATTGCCTCTGTTGCCAACAAATGCCCCACGCACAAATTAAAAATTGAGGGCTATACCGATGCAGAGCCTTATGGCGGCGGTGGCACTGTGGGTTATAGCAATTGGGAGCTGTCTGCCGAGCGGGCCAATTCTGCAAGGCGTGAATTGATTCTTGAGAAGGTGCCCACTGAACGCATTTCACAAGTGATTGGCTATGGCGACAGCGTGCCTTCCATGCCGCAAGATCCTACCAACCCATTGAATCGCCGAATTTCAATCACAATCATTCCACCCAAGATCAAGGGTGAGGTTCAAATGGGCGGCTTGTCTCCCGTCTAATTGACAGCCGCGGTGTCAAATCAACTTAAGGTTTTGCCTTATTGGCCTTGCTGGGCTCAGATTGATTGGTTGCCATTTGCACCGAAGTGATAGTGACATTGGAAGACAACTTCAAACGTGCAATGGTATTTTTAGCACGGTCGACAGACCTAAAGGGCCCCGTCATGACGGCAAATTTGGCTTCGTCTTTGCCGACGGTAAACACGGGAGCAATGCGCGCATTCACCAACCACTCTTTGTCTTTGGTAAATGCTCTGGCTTCTTTCACTGTTTCAAAGCTTTGATGTTCTAGAACGAAGGCATCTGTAGGCAAGCTCTTTAGCCATAGCCGCCCCTTAATGGCCGCCTCTGGCAATTCAGTGATCACTTTGGCGGCCACTTCTTTGGCAGGCTCGGGTGTTACGGGTGGTGGCGCAACGGCGGCAGGTGCTGCCGCCGCGGGCTGCGGGTCTGCCACCAGTTCAACCTTGGGCTCTAGTTGGCTTAAGTTGGGAGCGCCCGGCGGAACTTCCTTGCCATCGCCCGCAACAGTTCCTGGTACTGGCTTCTCGTCTGCCTGATTGGCGGCTGTGCTGTCTGATTTTTTGTTGGCTTTGCCAGGCACATCTACCAAGTCCGTGACCTTGGCTAAGATTTGATCACCCACTTCTGGGTTCAACCAAAACGCAACACCGATTGAAACTGAAAGCAAAACAGCAATGACCGCTGTCACCATTAGGCCTTTAGACGTTTGACGGGTCTTTGGCGAGGGCGGCTGTGGCTGTGCCGCTTTCTTGGCCGCAGGCGCTGCACTGGCTGCGCCGCTTGCGCTGGCTGGCAATTTCTTCACAGCCGATTTGCTAAGCCGATTGAAGAAATCAACAGCTGCTTCTTCTTGGCCATTTTTCCGCGCCTGCTGAATGGCCGCTAATTTTTGCTCAGCACTGGGTCGCTCCAAGGACCAAGCTATAAATTGTTTGTTCT
>CANFJC010000012.1 GCA_947447245.1 Comamonadaceae bacterium | reverse complement strand
GTGTTCCATTCATGCGCAGTGGCCCTGATTTATGGCCGCGCTGGTGAGCATGAGTACGCTGACGATGTGGTGCGCTCAGCCTTGGTGATTGGCGTGCGCGACAAAGTCGAATTGATTGTGGACCGAAGCATTCACGAAGCGTCTGTGGACGTCACAGTTGAAACCACCGACGGCCAAAAGCACCACATCTACATTGAGCGCGCCATTGGCAGTTTGGAAAAGCCCATGAGCAATGAACAGCTCAAGGCCAAGTTTGTCGACCAAAGCACGCCGATTTTGGGTGCAGCCCAAACAGAAGAAGCTTGGAACTTGTGCATGAGCTTGGCAGCTCAAAAAGATCTCAAGGCATTGCTCCAAAGTTTGACGAAGTAAGTGCCAGTCAGCCCAGTCTCGTTGGTAGATGCCGCGTGACTTTTTTCGAACAAGGAAGACCTCCATGAAACGCACTGTTTTTTTGAAAACCACGCTGGCCCTCGGCTTGGCATTCGGCGCCATCGCCAGTGTGCTTGCGCAAGCCAGCAACGCGCCAGCCTATCCAGTCAGTCGCGTGACTTTGGTCACCCATTCGAGTCCCGGGGGCGGCACGGACGTGTTCTTGCGCGAAATGATCAAATACATTTCGCCCATCATGAAGACCAACATGGCGGTTGAAAACATTCGAGGCGGAAGTGGTGCCAAAGCCATTGCCCACGTTGCCAAAGGCCCCACAGATGGTTCGATGTTTTATGGCACAACGCCCACTTACATTCAAACCAGCTTGCTGTCCAAACCATCCGTTGGTTATGACGGCTTAGACCCCATGTTGATTGTCTTCGTTGACCCTGAGGTGGTCTTCACGCGTGCAGATTCACCCTATAAATCTTTGCAAGATGTCATGGCATTTGCAAAAGCAAATCCTGGCAAATCTCGATGGGGCGCTGCGAATCCAGCATCGCTAGAGCGCATTGGCATGGAAAAATTGGCACGCACTGCCGGTGTCAAAGTGCCCATCGTCAGCCATGAAGGCGGCGGTGACATGATGATTGGTGTGCTCAATGGCACCTATGACATTGGCATTGGTGAAATACAAGAATTGCAAGGCCAACTAGAAGCTGGCAAGGTTCGATTGCTCGCCACTCTTTCAGAAAAGCGCTTGGCGGGTCTGCCGCAATTGCCCACAGCCAAAGAGCAAGGCTATGACGTGGTGATTCGCAAATTCAGAGGCTTGGCAAGTCCTAAGGGTGTGCCAGACAGCATTGCCAAAGCATGGGAAGACGCAGCTCGAAAAGTTCTGGAGTTGCCAGCTTACAAATTGGAATATCAAAAAGACCATTTGACGCCGATGCTTTTGGGCCGTGAGGCCGCGCGCAAATTCATTCAAGAGGTGGCGCAAGAATCTGCTGCTGACTTCAAAGAGATGGGCTTGATCAAATGATCGCACAACACACCGATCGTTTGACCGGCATCTTGGGCATTGCAGTCTCTTCGATGTATGTTTATCAGGCCAGCCTGATTGAAGACAGTTTGTTGGCCGATGCCGTGGGTGTTGCCGGCGTGCCCACCGCCATTGGGTACTTGATGTTGGCCGCTTCAATGTGTTTGTTTTTGAAATCTTGGTGGAAGACAAAGCAAAAGGCTGAAGTGAGCGAGGAAGAAACTGAGCCAGGCGGCAGTGAACACCCGCATTGGAAAGCACTCGGCTTGTTGGCTCTCTTGGCTGCATTTGTGGCCATCGTGCCTGTGCTGGGCTTTGTGGTGAGCATTGGCTTGTTTGTTGCGGCCGTCGCCTATTACGCAGGTGCTCGTGATGCAAAAACTTTGATGTGGTGTGCCCTGCTCACAGGCCCCATGTTGTGGCTGTCGTTTGACTATGCTTTAGAAATTCACTTGCCAACAGGTATGTGGTCACAGTGGATTGGGAAATAAATCATGGACAGCTTTTTATTGGCGCTCTCCAACTTGACTTCAGGGTGGGTCATTTTGTCGGCGTTTGCGGGCGTGCTGTGGGGTATTTTTGGTGGCGCATTGCCGGGTATTTCGCCTTCTATTGCCATGGCCTTGCTGCTGCCTTTTACGGTTGGCATGGAAGCCACCAATGCCTTGGTGTTGTTGGCCAGTGTGTATGTCGGCGCTGAATATGGCGGCTCCATTCCAGCGATTTTGATTCGCACGCCCGGCACCAACTCAGCTTCTGCAACGGTCATCGATGGCAATGAGATGGCCAAGCGAGGACAGGCGGGTGAGGCCTTGGGCATCTCATTGATGTCTGGCTTGTATGGCGGATTGTTTGGCCTTCTGGTATTGGTTTTGTGTACTGAAAGCTTGGCGCAAGTGGCCTTGGCATTCACGCCGGCAGCCTATTTCTCATTGGGTATCTTAGGACTGTCCGTGATTGCAGGCTTGTCGGGCGGCTCCTTGTTAAGAGGCTTGATGGCCGCATGCATGGGTTTGATGATTGCCTTTATTGGCAGTGACCCCGTCTCTGGCATGCAGCGCTTTACCTTGGGCTCTGAAGATTTGCTCGATGGGGTGAAGCCCATTTTGGTGATGGTTGGTTTGTTTGCCGTGACAGAAATGCTGGTTCAAATTGGTGAGCCACCTTGGGCGCGTGGCGGTTCATCATCGACACGCTTGAAGTTGCCCAACTGGGCCATGAGCAAACGCCTTTTCAAGCCACAAGCGATTGGTGCAGTGATCGGTACGGTTGAAGGCGTGACACCTGGTGCCGGTGGCACGGTAGCCGCCTTCATGGCTTACACAGAAGCCAAGCGCTGGTCTAAGCATCCAGAAGAATTTGGCAAAGGTTCACCCGAAGGTGTGGCCGCACCAGAGTCTGCCAACAATGTGGTCACAGCAACGGCCTTGGTACCTCTGTTGAGTCTGGGCATACCTGGCTCTAACTCCGCTGCCATTTTGTTGGGTGGGTTTTTGATTCATGGCTTGCAGCCCGGCCCCATGTTGTTTCAAAAAGCACCTGAAGTGGTGTACGGTTTGTACGGTGGTTTGTTCATTGCCAACATTGCCATGCTGCTCATTGGCTTGGTCATCTTGTCGCCTTGCATGTGGCTTGTGAACCGGCCCAAGCCTTACCTGATTTCATTCATTTTGGCTTTGGTGATGGCGGGTGTCTTTGCCATTCACCAAAGTCTGTTTGATTGCGGTTTGGTCTTGCTCATCGGGTTTTTGGGCTATGGCATGCGCTTGTTGAAACTGCCAGTTTTGCCGATGGTTTTGGGCATGGTTTTAGGCTACATGGTGGAGTCAAATTACCGCAGAAGTTTGCTGATCTCTGGTGGTGATCACAGTATTTTTGTGACCGATACCGTGTCTGCCATTTTGTTAGGCCTTGCTACCACCCTGTCGGCTTACACCTTGTGGAAAGAAATTGTAGATCGCAGAAAGTCAGAGCAATGAGTGGCAGTTCAAATACAAATTCTTCGTTGACCATTGCGGCTCAACTTGCCAAAGGCATCGTCAACGCGCATCCTGAAAAGGAAACATTGGGCCAACACGTCGGCCAACGATTGATCATGGACGTGGCAGGCATTTGCATTGCGGCGCGACATGAGATTTATGTGAAGGCTGCGCTCAGCTCGTTTGAGCAAGACGGCCATTGCACCGTGTTCGGTTTTGAGCAAAAGTGTGGCGTTGAAGGCGCTGCGTTTGTCAATGGCATTGCGGCACACGGTGAAGATTTCGACGACACCTATGAAGGTGGCCCGGTGCATGCCGGCGTTGTCATTGTGCCGGCTTTGTTGGCGGCTGCAGAACGCCATGCACTTTCCGGCGAACAGTTACTGCGCGGTGTGGCCATTGGCGTGGAAGTGATGTGTCGATTGTGCGCAGTGGCTCCGACCCGTGTGCACAAAGCAGGTTTTCACCCTACGGCTATATTTGGTGTGATGGGCGGCGTGGCTGGTTTGGGCGCTGCACTGAACTTGACCGAAGAACAACTGGTCAATGCCTTTGGCATTGCAGGCAGCATGGCCGGCGGCATCATTGAGTATTTGGCCGATGGCTCATGGACCAAGCGCATGCACCCCGGCTGGGCTGCGCAGTCGGCTTACCGCGCAGTGCGCATGGCGCAAGCTGGATTCAAAGGACCTGCCACGGTGTTTGAAGGTCATCATGGTTTGTTCCATGGGTTTGCCAACACCACCGATGGCAACTTCGACGCCATGATGAAAGACTTTGGCAAGTCTTGGATTTGGACCACCATTGCTTTCAAGCCCTATGCATGCGGCACCATGGCGCATCCCTTCATTGATTGTGCGCGTTTGATTCGCCAAGAACTGGCAAAGCAAAACGTGGCATTGACCGACATTGATCGCATTGAGTGCGACACGGCTGAAGGCATCGTGCACCGCTTGTGGGAGCCTTTGTCGCTCAAACATGCACCGCCCAATGCCTATGCAGCCAAGTTCAGCATTCCTTATGCCATCGCCGCCGGCTTGATGTTGGACGATGCTGGCTTAGAGGCTTACACGGAAGTTGTGGTGCAAGGCGCAGCCATTCGAGCATTGGCGGCCAAGGTGAGTTACATTGTCGACCCCAACAATCCGTACCCGAAACAATTCACGGGCCATGTGCGCGTGCATTTGAAAAATGGACAAGTGCTAGAGCAGCGCCAAGGCTTTTTCAAAGGCGGTGTCGATCACCCCATGTCGGATGCTGATTTGCTGCAAAAGTTCAAAGCCAATTGCAAATTTGGCGGCTTGGATGAAGCGCAAACGGAGAGCATTTTGTCGCAAGTCAATGGCTTGTTCAAAGCCAGCACCGTGTCTCTTACCAGCTTGGCGGTGAAATAAGACACGCACAGTGAATTCAATTTAAAAGCAGCAAAAGAAAAGCATGACAACTCTCAAGCCTGATCAAAAAGTGGCACTGGTCACGGGCGCTGGCCGCAACATTGGCCGTGCCATTGCGCATGCGCTGTCCAAGCAAGGCTTTGCTTTGGCCATCAATGTTCGAGCCTCCGTCAGTGAAGGTCAAGCGGTGGTGGATGAATTGCTAGCGCTGGGCACCCCTGCATTGTTGTGCGTGGCAGACGTGACCGACAGGCACAGCGTGCAAGGCATGATGGACTTGATTGAATCCAATTGGGCTCGCTTAGATGTGGTGGTGAACAATGCTGCAATTCGCCGCGAAGCAGCCGTTGATCAAGTGTCGGTAGAAGATTGGCGCAACACCTTGGCGGTGGTGCTTGATGGCGCCTTTTATTGCAGTCAAGCTGCGTTGCCCATGCTGCGCCTGTCGCCCATGGGTGCCGTCATCAACATTGGCGGCCTGACTGCGCACACGGGCGCCAAGAACCGCCCGCACGTGGTCACCGCCAAATCGGGCTTGGTGGGTTTGACGCGCGCATTGGCCCATGACTTGGCGCCTGACATCACGGTTAACTGTGTGTCGCCCGGCATGATTTCAACCCAGCGCAACAGTGGCACCGCTTCTGCTCAACCTAACCACCATGCCACGCACCACCCCTTGATGGGTCGCCGCGGCACGGCCGAAGAAGTGGCTGCCATGGTCACTTTTTTGGCGAGTGATCAAGCAAGGTTCGTCACAGGGCAAGTTATGCATGTGAACGGCGGCACTTATTTGGGTTCCTGATGCGACTTGATTTGAATCGATGGGGCCGCCTCGCGCTCACTGTTGGCTTTGCTGTTCTGGGTGGGTGGTGTTCACTTTATTTGCATGTACCTCTGCCTTGGGTCTTAGGCCCCATGGCGGCAGTGGCGTGTGTGAGCATGGCCAATCAGGTTCACAAGCAGCCTGTGCTGGCGCGCAAGTCGGCGCAAATTTACATTGGTGCTTCGATTGGGCTGTACTTCACGCCCGCGGTATTGCAACTCATTGGGGGCTTGGCGCCATGGATGTTGTTCGGTGCTTTTGTGGGCATTTTCATGTCGGTCATGTCGGCTCGCGTGTTGCAAAAAATGGCCAATGTCGATGGCCCCACAGCCATTTATTCGGTGGCTTTGGGCGCTTCCTCTGAGATGTCGGTTCAGGCGCAACGTGCGGGTGCTGACGGCGCGGTGGTGGCCTCCGCCCACGCGGTCCGCATCATGATGGTCACGTCAACCGCTTCCTACATTGCATGGGCCAGTGGCGCCACACCCATCATGCCCACGCCGGGCATTGGCGTCCTCAGTTGGTCTGTGACGCTGGGCTTGTTGTTAACTGCAAGCTTCACCGGTTGGTGTTTTCAAAAACTCAAGACACCCAATCCATGGGTTTTGGGTGCGTTGCTGATTGCAGCCATTTGCGCCAACCATGACGTCACTGGCCGCTTGCCCGACTTGGGATTGATTGCGGCGCAAATTGTCATTGGTTGGGGCCTGGGCCAACACATCAACCGTGCGTTTTTTACCCGTGCACCGCGCACCTTGGCCTCGGTGGCTGTTGTCACCTTGGGTATTTTGGCGGTGTGCATGGTGGCGGCATGGTTTATTTCCAAAGGCGCTGATGTGGCCGTGATGACCGCCTTCTTGTCGATGGCGCCGGGCGGCATGACCGAGATGGGCATCTTGTCCAAGGCCTTTGGTTTGGGCGCACCCATCGTCACGGCCTTTCACTTGACGCGCATTTTGACCACCATCTTTTTGACTAAGCCGGTTTCTGAAAAGATGATGTCAAGTGGCTGGGTCAAACCTTGACTTTCTGATTTAGATCAAGGCGCCTCTGAGGGTGCGGTCCTACGATGTTTTCATCGGAGACCGCGCATGTTGAAAAAAGAGCAAAACGACCTGGTGACACAAACCGGACCGGGCACCCCCATGGGCAACTTATTTCGGCGTTATTGGATGCCAGCCCTGTTGTCGCAGCAATTGCCAACACCTGATTGCGATCCTGTTCGCCTTGAGTTGTTTTCAGAAAAGATGGTGGCATTTCGCGATACCCAAGGCCGCTTGGGTTTGATCGATGAGTTCTGCGCACACCGCGGCGTGTCCTTGTGGTTTGGTCGCAATGAAGAAAACGGTTTGCGCTGCCCTTATCATGGCTGGAAATTTGACATCCATGGCCAGTGCATCGAGGTGCCCTCTGAGCCCACTTCTGGTTACTGCGACCGCATCAAGCTGAAGTCCTATCCCATGATGGAGCGTGGCGGCGTCATCTGGGTGTACATGGGCCCTGCTGATAAACAGCCGCCCTTTCCTGAATACGAATTTGCCACGGTGCCTGCCGCGCAGTCCTACATGTCCAAACGCCACCAAGCGAGCAACTGGTTACAAGCGCTTGAAGGCGGCATTGATTCAAGCCATGTTTCCTTTTTGCACAGTGGCAGTTTGAACACCGATCCTTTGTTCAAGGGCGCCAAGGGCAATCAATACAACTTGAGCGATTTGAGTCCTGTCTTTGAAGTGGCCGAAGCCACCGGTGGTTTGTACATTGGCGCGCGCCGCAATGCGGAAGACGACCAGTACTACTGGCGCATCACCCCTTGGCTCATGCCCAACTACACCGTGGTACCACCGCGGGGTGACCACCCCGTGCATGGCCATTTTTGGGTGCCCATCAATGACCATGCCTGTTGGGCTTGGAGTTTTGACTATCACCCTACCCGTGCTCTGACACACGCCGAACGCTCGGCCATGGAGGGCGGCGCCAGTGTGCATGTGAAGGTCGATGCCGACTACAAACCATTGCAACGCAAAGAAAATAACTATGGCATGGACCGAGAAGCTCAGCGGCAACGCATTTTTTACAGTGGCATTGAAGGCATTGGCATTCAAGATGCGTCCTTGCAAGAAAGCATGGGCACCATTCAAGACCGCACCCAAGAAAATTTGGTGTCTACCGACAACGGCATCATCATGACGCGGCAGCGTTTGATGAAAGCGGCCAAAGCTTTGGCCGAAGATCCAAATTACAAATTACCGGGGCTTGATCCGCAAGAGCAAAAGGTGCGGTCGGCAGCGGTGTTGTTGAAGCGAAATTTGGTTTTCAAAGAGGCTGCCAAAGAAGCCCTGCAAGCCGCACCAGGAAAACCGCACAGCTCCGTCTAAGAGCCTGACGCTGTGAGAATTGCTCGTTCCCTTATAGGGAACGCCGGTTCTCTATGCTTGACAGGGCGGGACGTTTCACGGACATTTCACAGCTAATCTCATGTGGTTTAGCTTGAAGGATTTGAACTTGAAACGCTTTTCTCTGATTCGTGGAATCATTCGCCAACGTGTCCTCTTTCCTCTCACTGGTGTGATGGGCGTGAGTTTTTACGTGTTGAGCATGTCGACCGTAATGGGCATGCTGGGACACAGCGCTGCTTTTGCGCAAGACCCCGTCTGGCCTCAGCGCGCCGTGAAGATCGTGGTGCCATACGCTGCTGGCGGCAGCTCTGATACGCTGGGCCGACTGATTTCTGTGGGTTTGACTGAAACTTTGAAACAGCCTTTCGTGATTGAAAACAAGGGCGGCGCTGGCGGCATGATCGGCTCGCAACAGGTTTCAAAATCTGCACCCGATGGCTATAACTTGGTGATCTCGGGCGTGGCCTCGCATGTCATCGGACCTTCAGAAAATCCAAAGGTCTATGACCCTCTCAAAGACTTCACGCACATCGCCATGTTGGGTGGCCCGCCCATTGTGTTGGCCGTGAATGCACAATTGCCCGTCACAGATTTGAAAAGCTTCATTGCCTATGCAAAAGCCAACCCTTTGAGTTGGGGCTCGCCAGGCAAGGGCACGCATGGCTACTTGATTGGCGAAGCCTTTGAGGTGATGTCGAATACGCCCATGCAGCACATTGCTTACAAAGGTGGCAGCCCTGCGGTAGCCGACACCATCGCCGGCCACATTCCTGCTTTGTTCACCACGCTGTCCACGGCCAGCGCTCAAATCCAAGCAGGTAAATTGCGAGCCTTGGCCATCACGTCTTCTAAGCGCATGCCAGAGTTTCCCAATGTGCCCACTTTTGCAGAGCAGGGCTATCCCAAGCTGATTGCCTTGACTTGGTTCTCCTTGTCTGGCCCGCCCGGCATGCCACCCGCCTTGGTTGAAAAATTGAACAAGGAAGCGCGCAAGATCATGCAGAGCCAAGTTGCCAAAGATACCTTGGCCAAGCAATCCATGGAAACATTCGATTGGGATTCAGCGCGCTTCACCCAGTATGTGGGAGAAGAACTGAAGCAGTGGGCCCCCATGATCAAAACCGTGAAGCCAGAAAATTGACGCCATGCGGTGTCTTCAAACGCCCACAAAAAAAGGCCCGAAAACGGGCCTTTTTTTTCATGCAGATGTGAGAAAAAGGATTGCCTTCAGCGCTTGGCTTCAGGTCTCAATTTCAATGTCACCGTCTTGCAATCGGGCTTTGTAGGTTTTCAAGGGGATCATGCAAGGCGCGGTCACCACTGCGCCGGTGCGGATGTTGAATGCGCCATTGTGAAAGTCACATTCGACGACTTCGCCATCGATGGGGCCTTCCGAGAGAGAGCCGGGGCCGTGTGTACAGGCATCGTCGGTGACAAAATATTCACCGTTGAGATTGAACACCGCCAAGGTCAAGCCGTCTTTTTCGACCTTGATGGCTTTGCCCTCAGCCACTTCTGCAGCTTTGCACAAAGAGAGAAAACGGCACGCACCCGACATAGAGAATCTCCAGTTGACAATGACAAGTCGCTAATGATAACCTCGTTTCCAATGAAAGAACATTGTTCTCTTATGTGGAACATTGAATGTGTTCTGGAACTTCACGCTGAAGTTTGAATCCCGTTTTCTATGACATGGTGCGAAAGCACTTTAGGAGAAGTTTGCATGTTGAAAAAAGAACTCAATGACCTGGTCACCCAAACCGGCCCCGGCACAGCCATGGGCAACTTATTCCGCCGCTACTGGCATCCCGCCTTGTTGTCTGAACAATTGCCGGGCCCAGATTGCGAACCCGTGCGCTTGGAGTTGCTTTCAGAAAAGATGCTTGCGTTTCGCGATACCGAAGGCAAGTTGGGTCTGATCGATGAGTTTTGTGCACACCGCGGCGTGTCCTTGTGGTTCGGTCGCAATGAACAAAACGGCATCCGCTGCCCCTACCATGGTTGGAAATACGATGTGAATGGCAACTGCACTGAAGTGCCTTCAGAGCCCACATCGGGTTATTGCGAGCGCATCAAGTTGAAGTCCTACCCCTTGGTGGAACGCGGCGGTGTGATTTGGGTGTACATGGGCCCAGCCGACAAGCAGCCGCCTTTGCCAGAGTGGGAATTTGCCACATTGCCAAAAGAGCATTCGTACATGTCCAAGCGCGTGCAAGCCAGTAACTGGTTGCAAGCCTTGGAAGGTGGTATCGATTCCAGCCACGTTTCTTTCTTGCACAGTGCATCGCTCAGCCGCGATCCATTGTTCAAAGGTGCCAAAGGCAACCAATACAACTTGAACGATTTAAGCCCCGTGTTTGAAGTGGTCGAGGCCGACGGTGGTTTGTTGGTGGGCGCACGTCGCAATGCCGAAGACGACCAGTACTACTGGCGCATCACCCCCTGGGTCATGCCCGGCTTTACCATGGTGCCTCCGCGCGGCGATCATCCTGTGCATGGTCACTTCTGGGTGCCGATCAACGACCACAGCTGCTGGACATGGAGCTTTGACTACCATCCAACGCGCGCCCTGACCACAGCCGAAGTGGACGCCATGAAAGGCGGTGCCAGCATTCACGTGAAGGTCGACAAAGATTACGTGCCATTGCAACGCATGGACAATGATTACCTGATGGACCGCAAAGCGCAGCGCGAGGGCTTGTTGTACAGCGGCATTGAAGGCATTGGCATGCAAGACGCATCGCTGCAAGAAAGCATGGGCGCTATTCAAGACCGCACCAAAGAAAATTTGGTGTCAACTGACAACGGCATCATCATGGCGCGTCAGCGTTTGATCAAGGCCGCGCGTGCCTTGGCAGAGAACCCAGATTTTGTGTTGCCAGGCTTAGACCCTGAGCATCAAAAAGTTCGCTCTGTGGCCATGCTGATCAAGCGCGATGTGCATTACAAAGAAGGCGCCAAAGAGCACTTCAAGTCTGCACCGGGCAAGCCGCACTCTAGTGTTTGATTGGCACAGCGCAATCGCTTCTTCAAAATAAAAAGGTCATTCATGGGACAAACATTCAAAGCTGCTGTGGCCATGCCCAATGGCACCATCGAAATTCAACAATTTCAAACGCCCGATCCCAAGCCAGATGCGGGTTTGTTGAAGGTTGAAGTCACGGGCGTGTGCGGCAGCGATTGGATGTTTTTCCAAGACTTCCCGAAAATTCAAGGCCCGGCCATTTTGGGCCACGAGACTGTGGGCCATGTGCAAGAAGTGGGTGCCATTGCTGGCCCAAAGTGGGGCGTCAAAGAAGGCGACTTGGTGGCCTTGGAAGAGTACCTGCCGTGTGGCCATTGCGACTTTTGCAGAAGCGGTGATTTCCGTTTGTGCAATGCCACCGACTGGCGTTTGGGTGGCCCGCGTTATGGTGCCACCGGCTTGAACCGAGGCTCTGGTTTGTGGGGTGGTTTTGCCCAGTACCAAGAACTGCACATGAACACCGTGTTCCACAAAGTACCCGCAGGTCTTGAGCCTAAATATGCGGCACTGGCTTTGCCCGTGTCCAATGGCGTTGAGTGGGTCTACCTGCATGGCGGCGCTGGCCCTGGCCAAACTGTTTTGATTCAAGGCCCTGGCCAGCAAGGCTTGTCGTGTGTGGTGGCCGCACGTGAAGCGGGTGTCGACAAAATCATTGTGACGGGTTTGAACACGGCTTCAGACAAAAAACGTTTGGCCATGGCCAAGCACTTGGGTGCCAGCCACACCGTGGCCATTGGCGACGAAGACTTGTTGGAGTCGGTGGCCGAGATCACGGGTGGTTTGATGGCCGACTTGGTCATTGACTGTGCCTCTGGTGGCCCTGCCTCGGTGATCAGCGCCATTCAGTTGGCACGCAAAAAAGGCCGTGTGATTTTGGGCGGCATCAAGCGCCAAAAAGTGCCGCAGTTTGACAGTGACATGATCATTGCAAAATTCTTGACGGTGAAAGGCATGCGCGGTCACAGTTATGAATCTGTGGAATTGGCGCTGCAACTCATTGCGGGCAATCGCCACAACGTGAAAGACATGAGCACGCACATGTTCGGTTTAGACCAAACCGAATACGCCATCCGTTCTTTGGTGGGTGAGGGCGCTGAAGACGCCATTCACATGACCATCAATCCTTGGAAATAAACGGCCCATCGCGTTGAAAAACTTTCACGCCTTGGCTTTAAACGCCAAGGTTTGAGATTGCTTTCTTCTTCAGCAATTCCTGTGAGGCCCAAGACAAGTTGCTGCTCACAATCACCGTAAGACCACTGCGCGTGCTGTCTGCCCAAGTCAAATCATCGGCACACACCTGGGCTTGTGTTTCAAACGGTGCCAGCTGAATCACAAAATGGCCTTGCGGTGTTTGCACGCGTCCTTTGATGCGCAGCAGTGCTGCACCTAAGCTGTTTTGTAACTCACCCACTTGGGCCTTGAGATCTTCTAAAGCAAGACTTGGCGCAATGGGCCACCAAAGCGCCTGCGCTGCATGAGCAGCATGCCCAAAAGCATGTTCGTGATCGCAGATGTCACAGTGAACGCCGGCTTGGTGCAAATGCAGCGCATGTGAAGCAGAGGGCATTGACTGAAGTTCAGAAACCTTGGCAACTTGAATTGAAGTGACTTCCTTGGCAAGCTCTCGCAGTAACAAAGCCTTGAGCAAATCTGCTGCAGACAAATTGGCCTGCGCAGAGCTCAGCAAACTGGGCGCATTCGCAATTTCCAAATGCGCCAACTGATGTTGTACGCGCATGCTCAGCTGCTCTAAATTTTCTGGACTGACCAAATCCGTTTTGGTGATGACCAATACATCGGCACCCGCCAGTTGTGCGCGGGCCTCAGCATGTTGCTTCAGGACCGCATCGGCAGTGCTGGCGCTCAAGCAGGTGACAACGCCCGCCAAGCGATAACGCTCTTTCAGCAAGTCGCTGCTGATCAAGGCTTCGGCGACCGGGCCAGGTTCGGCCAAGCCCGTGGTCTCAATCACCAAATTGGGAAAGCGCGGCATGCGCCTTTCGAGGCGCGCCCAAAACAAATCTTCGAGGGCTTCTGCAAGTCCTGGCAAGCCCGTACAACAGACGCAGGCATTGGCCACCAAGGCGGTACTTTCGGTTGCACCGCTGAGCAGTTGGTTGTCTAAACCCACCTCACCCAATTCGTTGATGACCAAGGCGGCGTCTTTGAACTCAGCCTGTGCAAGCCAAGACTTGAGCAGGCTGGTTTTGCCGCTGCCCAAATAGCCCGTGAGCAAATACACAGGGATGCGTTTGTCGAGGGTGGAGGCGTTCATGGGACGGGTGTTTGGCTTGTGCGTATCATGTTGCCATTCGCTGACTTTTTCTGCAAGGCACATTCATGGAACGCATCACCATATCACTTGAAACCGAATTGGCCGCCATTTTGGACCAACTTGCCGAAAAGAATGGCTATGCCTCTCGGTCTGAGGCCATTCGAGATTTGATTCGCGGCTGGCATTCTCAAGAAACTTTGCGTCAAAACGAAAGCGAGCATTGCATTGCGCATTTGGGCTATGTGTACAACCATCACGACCGCACCATGGCGGAGCGAATTGCCAACTTGCAGCACGATCACCATGACCTCACAGTCTCGAGCATGCATTTGCACCTAGACCATGACAACTGTTTGGAGGTTGCATTTTTAAGAGGCAAGACCAAAGAGGTGAGGCAGTTTGCGCATCGCATCGTGGCACAAACAGGTGTTCGCCACGGCTCGGTTCAAATTGTGCCAGTTACTTTGGAAAAAGGAGCGAAGGGGCACGACCATGGCGATGGTGTTCACCATGTGCACTTACAACCTGCCAGCTGAGATTTTTTGACTGGTAGATGCGGGCACTGATCAAGTAGACCAACAAGGCAATGCCTGTGACGCCAAGGCCAATGTAGCCACCCCAAGCATCCCAAATCTCTTCCAAGTTAGAAAAGTGCTGGCTGCTGTGGCCAACGGCAACAACCATCAGTGACAGCGTGGCCACAACGCCACTCATGATGCGACCTGCTTGGTGTGCCAAATGGTGGCTCCGATTGACCAGCCAGTGCATGAGCAAACCATTGCTGGTATCGGCCAACATCATGCCGGCACCAAAACTCACTGCCATGGCCACAATGGCAAACAAGCCACCCAGCTCGTGACCCTTGGTCGCCATCAAACCTGCTTGCGCCAAAGAGTCCAATGAAATGGCGAATCCAAAACCAACACCCATAGGGTGTGCAAAGGGCCCCATGGCTTGCAAAATTTTGCGCTGAACGGGGCTGCCAGCGTGGTGGTGATCTTCACTGCCTGAATAGCAAAACTTGAAATTTCGGTAAGCCAGCCACAACAAGAAAAACGTTGAAATCCAAAGACCCACGGCATCCAACCATTCGGGCAACTGAACCCCATAAAGATAGAACACAAAGGTGGCCAGCAAAATGGTCAGGCTGTGACCGGCTGCAAATTGAAAGCCAGTCAGGCGGGCTTTCCAATAGGCGCTGCCCTTGTGGCGCAGGCGCGTCATGCCATCGACCACGGCAATGTGGTCTGGGTCTAGGCCGTGCCGAAAGCCCAATGCGAGCAACAAACCCGATGTGGCGAGCAGTGAGGTGGTATTCAAATCCATGGTGTGATTTTCTTCTAATTCGTCATACTTGGGTGCGAAAAAAAAGCACAGGGCCTGCGCTTTTTAGTGGCAAACCCTTTTACGACTTGGCCTTGTGGGCCAAATTCAAAGCGTGTTGGGTGTCATGAGAATGGCCGTGATCATGCCCATGCGAGTGGTCATGTGAGTGGCCATGTGAATGATCGTGGGCGTGATGGTGGTCATGGTCATGAGAGTGCCCATGTCCATGAGAATGTGCCTTGTTGTGATCATGGCGGTGCATCTTGCCGTCTTCGTGGGCATGCCACTCGCTCGGATCGGATTTGCCATGCGCGCGCGGATCTTCATTGAAGACCAAGGATTTGACCGTGACAGGCACGGTCCAAGAAGGCATGCGAATGCGTCCCAAATCGACAAAGTCAAAGCCCCACAAGGTGACGCCATCAATGACCAAGACTTCGCATTTCACGCGTTCGTCTTCTTTGAAGAGGTGGCCCAAATTGTGCGCAATGTCGCCATCGGTCACGATGTACAAATGACGCTGTTGTTTCAAAGTTTCAGGCAGCCCATTCAGAATGCCTTGCGCCAAAGCATTCATGCGAACAAAAGAAGGTGCGCCCAACCAACGCAATGAAATGGCCACATCTTGCGCACCCTCGACCAAATCGTGTCGTTTAAAAGACTTGCTCAATGCGGCCGCAATTTCTGCAGAATCAATGCTGTCTTTCAGCTCTAGGTTCAAAGGAATGACCTGCAAATTTTTGCGTGGCAAAAGCGCTGCAGGTTCAGAAATGAAGGTGGTGTTGCCACTCAATTGCACGCTGTATTCAGAAGCGCCTAAAACAGTGGCACGAATGCACTCACCGGCTGGTAACAAAGGCACCGGTACGGCATTTTGATCAAGGCGCTGACGAACCGCTTCGCCAAACAATTTACCCAAGTCGCCAAAGTCGCGCATCTCACGGCGGTAAACATACTCACCCACACCGCCCGAGAACATGATGCCGTCGAGTGGGCCCCAGTCGTCGACGGGGTCGGTTAAATACAAATTAGACAAATCTTCGCGTGAAAACGTTTGGGTGAGCACGCGCACCAGTGCGTCGGCCATCCACTGGGCCACCGTGGCCAATTCTTGGCGGGTGACTTGATCGCCCAACTTCCAGTTGAAACCTGCTTGTTTGGCCAAATAAGCACCAGCCGGATCAAGTCGGGTCAGTATGTTTTTTTCGTCCACCACCATCAGGCGGCCGCCTAAATGCACAGCGGCCGTGGCAACCAGTTCGCCGTTTTGTACCAAACCTAACTTGGTGGTCCCACCGCCAATGTCGATGTTCAAAATGCGGTGCTTTTCATCGTAAGAACGTTTGGCCGCACCAGAGCCGTACACAGCCAGCATGGCTTCCATGTGATGGCCGGCCGTGGCACACACAAACTCGCCGCCTTGCTCGGCCAAGACAGCGGCAATCGATTCGCTGTTTTCGCGGCGAAGCGCTTCGCCCGTCAAAATGACGGCGCCGGCATCAATTTCATCGGGGTGCAAACCCGACTCTTGGTAGGCTTTGTCAATGATGGCACCCAGTGCTTTGGCGTCCATCAAACTGTCGCTCAAATAAGGCGTCAAAGAAATGGGCGACTGATAAAGTGCGGTGCGCTCTACCACCGTGTAGCGGCTCGACAAGTCTTCTGCAATGCGCCTTAAGTGAATGCGAGAAAAAACCACCTGTGTGCCCGAAGAGCCCACATCAATGCCCACGCTGTGCAAGATCACATTGTCTTGACGCCACAAAGATTCTTGTGAGGGATCGTCGCCCGCAAAATCATGATCGTGGTCATGGTCTGCTTCGCCATCGTGGGTGTGATAGGTGTCAGCGCCGTACTGGTGGTCTTGGACGCTGTGTTTGTTTTTGATGTCTTCGCTGCTCATACGGACCGTTCAATAAAACTGATCAAAGTGCACTTGGTCCATGGGCACTTTCAGATCAATCAAAGTTTTCAAAAGAGACTGCCCCATCAAGGCGGGGCCTGCAAAATAAATTTCCATGTGTTGCAAACCTTCGCCAAAGCTTTGCGCCACCGCGTCGTGGGCAAAGCCACGCAAATGAGGGCCAGGCAAGTTGGCAGAGTCGGGCTCACCCGAAATGACCGCTTGGTAATGGCCGCGTGAATCCCAACCTGGAAGCGCTTGCAGCATGTCCAAGCCGCAAACATCTTGCAAAGAACGTGCGC
The DNA here is from genome assembly GCA_947447245.1 of Comamonadaceae bacterium. Lineage (GTDB taxonomy): Bacteria > Pseudomonadota > Gammaproteobacteria > Burkholderiales > Burkholderiaceae_C > Limnohabitans_A. The sequence goes on along the minus strand of CANFJC010000012.1, from coordinate 6,240 downwards.
CATAGTAGAAATGCAATTTTCTAGCGTTCATTTTGGGGCTGTTGAATGTACCGCGTGCAATGGAAACCATGGGCGCCAAACCAGAACCACCTGCCACACACAAAATGTCGCGCTCAATATCTTCACGCAAGTAGGCCATGCCGTAAGGGCCATCAATTTCAACTTGAGCACCGGGTGCCAACTGATCAAACAAGTGCGCGCTGCCATGCCCGCCAGGCACGCGTCGAACTTGAAACTCCATCAATTGACCGACTTGCTTGTGGCCTTCGATCAAGCCGACATTGCTCATGGAGTAGGCGCGCGGCCCCGCAATGCCGGGCATCTGAACCAAGGCGTACTGGCCACTTAAAAAAGCAACAGGTGTAGCGGTTTCAAACTTGAATTCAGACATGTCGTGCGTGATCGCGCGCGAAGAAATGAACGTGGCCGCCGTGCGAACGGGGCGATGCTGAGGTGCATATTTCTCGCTGGTGCGAAGCTTGATTTGCAGCGGGCCGCAGGGCTTGCTTTGACAACCAAGGCCTCTGTTTCTGGCGCGATCTTTGTCGGAAAGACCAGGCGCTTGCGGCCAGCAGGAGGATATCTCGCCTTCCATCAATTCAAATTTGCAATTGCCGCACGAGCCGACATTGCACTCGTAGGGAAACGCAATGCCACTTCGAAGTGCTGCGCGAAGCAAAGTGTCGTTGTCTGCGCAAGGAAAAGACTGATCGGATCCAGCCAGTTGAATAAGGTGTACTGCTTGAGACATGAATTTACGCGCGATAGCCCAATTGAGAGGAGATGGCTTCAGCCGTGCTGAGCAAAACAGGCGCCAAGCCGCGTAACTTTTTAAGTGTCAAACGCTGGCTAGGGCCGCCAATGCCAATGGCCGCCACCACTTGGCCCGTGATATCTCTGAGCGGTGCGCTAATGCCGCGCATGCCTTGTTCAGACTCTTCGTCATCAATGGCATAACCATGGTTGCGGATTTCGGCAAACATTTTCATCAGTTGCGCTGGCTCTGTTTGCGTGCCAGGGGTGCGCGCTATCAGCGGTGCGTTCAGAACCTTGTTCATCAATTCGGGGCCACCAAAAGCCACAATGGCCCGGCCTTCGCAGGTGCAGAAGGCCGGTTTGATGGTGCCGATGTAGCTCTTCATGCGAATGGCTTGGCGGCTTTCGAGGTTGTAAAGGTACAAAACATTGGTTTCATTCATCACGGCCAAGTGAATGGTCTCGCCCGTCTGTTCGCGAAGCACATTCAGAAAGGGCTGCGCCATGTTGGACACATCCAAACGACGGCGTACCAAGGCCCCCATCACGAACAAATTGATGCCCAAGCGGTAACGGCCTGTTTCGGGGCTTTGTTCCAAAAGGCCTTCACTGGTGAGCGTGACGGCCAAGCGGTGAACCGTGCTTTTGGCCAGTGACAAGCGTTTGGCCAAACTGCTGATGCCAATTTCGGGCTCAACTTCAGAGAAACATTTCAGCACGCGAACAGCTGCTGCCACAGAAGAAAGGCGTGAGCTTTTGGACGATGAGGGTTCAGTGGTCATAAGATTCTGACAATTTCATTCGATGGCTTCTGAATTTGGAATGAGCGCCATTCAAAAGCCTTGAAAAAGAAGAGGGCAGCTTTTGCAAGACGAAGATGGGTGGGTGGCTCAAGCCTTTGTGTGACATCATATCGATTTCCCGCGCAAAAGAACATCGTTCCTTATAAAAGAATGATGACCCAAATCAAAGGCATTGAAAAGAGGCAGACAAGAGCCGTTTTCTCAATTTGTGAGAGGAAAACTCCCTCTAGGGTAAACCCGCCAAGCCTTCTCTTGACACTTTTGGCCGATTCCCGCCTAATACCCCTTGTGCCTTTATATGGACTGTAGTTCCGTATGAGAGAACGAGTAAATGGTTCTGATTGGATCAGAATAATTCTGGAGAATTAATTCGTGCAAAGTACAGTTGCAGCAACCGCCCAAACCAAATGGGGGGCAGGATTTGATGCCAAATGGTTGGTGATTGGTCTTTGCTTGGCCATCGTCGCCGTTTTGGCTTTGGTGCCCTTCTGCTTCATGATTTGGCAGAGTTTCAACACGGCAGAAACAGCCAGCTCCCCCGCCACGCTCACTTTAGGCAACTACGTGACGGCGTACACCAATCCAGAAACGGTGGTCACGTTCTGGAACTCGGTTCAATTTGCATTGGGCGGCTCCTTGGTGGCTTTTGTCATTGGCACGGCATTGGCCTGGATGAACGAAAGAACCAACACGCCTATGCGACGTTTGTTCTTTGCCTTGTCGATCGTGCCTTTGATCATTCCGAGCATTTTGTTCACCATTGCTTGGATCATGTTGGCCAGTCCAAAAATTGGATTGCTCAATACAGTGGCCATGTCTTGGTTTGGCCTAGAGTCGCCGCCCTTCAATATTTACTCCATGTGGGGCATGATTTGGGTGGATGGCCTGCATTACTCGCCCATGGCATTTTTGCTCATGTCTTCCGCCTTCAAGGCCATGGACCCGTCCCTTGAGGAGTCGGCGGTCATGAGTGGCTCAAGTGTGTTCAATACCTTGTACCGAATTACCTTGAAGCTGGTCTTTCCTGCCATTGTGGCCACGGTACTGACATTGTTTGTGCGTGCTATTGAGTCTTTTGAAGTGCCTGCCTTGCTGGGTTTGCCTGCGGGCATTCAAGTCTTCACCTCTGCTATTTACCAAGCCATTCACCAGTACCCCAGTCAAATTGGTTTGGCTGCTTCTTACTCAGTCATCTTGCTGCTCCTGACCACGGGCGGAATTTATGTTCAGGCCAGAATTTCTGCGTCTGGCAGTAAATATGCCACGGTGACGGGCAAAGGATTTAGACCCCGCACCATTGACTTAGGCCCTTGGCGCTATTTCACCTTGGCAATTTTCATTGTTTATTTCCTCTTGATCGTCGTCATGCCATTCTTGGTTTTGCTGTGGTCTTCGCTGCAAAAATTTTATGCACCGCCTTCCATGGAAGCCTTGTCTAGAATTACGCTGGACGGTTACCGTTACATTTTGGGTTCAGAAAGCATTCGCACGGCAGCTTTGAACAGTTTGTGGATGTCGATCACCACAGCCACGGTGGTCATGTTGCTGGCTTCCGTGGTGTGCTGGATTGTGGTTAAAACCAAAATTCCTGGGCGCTGGATGTTGGACAACTTGGCTTCTTTGCCCATGGTGTTTCCTGGCTTGGTTCTGGGCGTGTCGATCATGATTTTCTATCTCACGTTTGACATTGGCATCTACGGCACATTCTGGATTATTTTGCTGGCCTACATCACGCGCTTCTTACCCTATGGTTTGCGCTACAGCACCACATCCATGTTGCAAATTCACAAAGATTTGGAAGAGTCGGGCGGCATGAGTGGCGCCAGTTGGTTCACTGTGTTCCGTCGCATCATCTTGCCCTTGCTCAAGCCAGGTTTGGTAGCAGGTTGGATATACGTGATGATTGTTTCTATCCGCGAATTGTCAACGTCTATCTTGCTTTACAGCCCAGGCAATGAGGTGATCTCTATTGTGATTTGGGAGCTATGGGAGAACGGCCAATATGTGGAGCTGTCAGCCTTAAGCGTGATCTTTATTTTCATGTTGCTCGTGCTGGTGGGCTTGGCCCAAATGGCGGGTAAACGTTTTGGTGTCAAAGAAAGCTGATGGAGAAAAGTCAAGGGTCAACAGGCCACAGACAATTCTTAAGTTTTAACGAGGAATCAACGTGTTAAATGTAAGTGGATTGCACACTGAATATGTCAGCGACAAAGGCGTGGTGGTTAAAGCCGCGCAAGACGTTAGCTTCGAAGTGCCTGAAGGGCAGTTGTTCACATTGCTGGGCCCTAGCGGTTGCGGCAAGACAACCACATTGCGTTCTATTGCAGGACTTGAAAAACCCTCGCTAGGCACCATTGCCGTCAGTGGTGCAACGGTTTACAGTTCTGAACAAAATGTGTTTGTGCCCCCTAACAAGCGCGGCTTTGGCATGGTCTTCCAGTCGTATGCCATTTGGCCGCACATGACCGTTTTTCAAAACGCCAGCTTCCCATTGGAAGTGGGGCAAAAGAAAATCAGCCGCAAAGACATTGAAACCAAAGTGATGCGTGTTTTGGAGTCTGTCGAGTTGGCCCAATACCACGACCGCGATGCCACGCGCTTATCAGGCGGGCAGCAGCAACGCTTGGCATTGGCTCGGGCCTTGGTCATGGAGCCCAAGTTGTTGTTGCTTGATGAGCCGCTTTCCAATTTAGATGCCAAGCTGCGCGAAAAAATGCGCTTTGAGTTGAAAAAAATTCAGCGTGAATTGGGCATCACAACCATTTACGTCACGCACGATCAATCGGAAGCCTTGGCCTTGTCGCACGAAATTGCTGTCATGCGAAATGGCCGGATTGTGCAGTTGGGCACACCTCGTCAAATATACGAAACGCCCAACAGCGAATTTGTGGCTGACTTTGTGGGCACCATCAATTTTGTGAAAGCCACTGTGCGGGACATCAATGCGACTGAAAAAACCATGGTGGTCGATTCAGAAATTGGCGTCATTGCAGTTCCAATGATCAACGACTTCCATGTGGGTGAAGAGGTGCAGGTCTGTGTGCGTCCCGAAGACATTCACCTCAGCGATTCAACGCCGCCAGTGAACCACGCGAACCATTATTTGGGCACCGTTTTTGCCAAAATATTTCTCGGTGAAGTGCTTGATTTTCAAGTGCAAGTCAACGAGAAAGTCATGTTGGCTCGCGTTCACCCAAGCCAAAAAACGCCAGTTGGCGCACCGATCCACATTGTGGTCGACCCCTCCAATTTCATTGTCTTGAAACATCAAAACTAATTCTTAAAAGCTAAAAGGAAAACCATGAGTGCTGATGACAAAAAAGCGCCTTCAACGGAATTCGTTCCGAATGAGTCGCACTACCACAGTAAGAAAGATCGCACCTTTGTGCGTGCCATTGCCGGCCCCTACAACTTAGGTGATGAATTGAAGCGCCTGCGCGCCATGCCGCGCGTGCGCAAGGGCAAAGACATCAAATTCAACGATGGCCCACAGGCTTTTAGCCGTCACTATGTCGAGCCCAAAGATGGCATCACACAAACCTTTCACATGCACTTGGAAGAGTACGGCCCTGGCGGCAACTCACAAAAGCACGGCCACGTGAATGAAGCAGCCTTCTACATTTTGGATGGCACAGGCTATGAAATTCACGACGGCATTCGCTACGACTGGAAAGCTGGCGACATTGCAGTGGTTCACAACAACTGCGTGCACCAACACTTTAACGCCAGCAACGAGCGCCCTGCTCGCGCCTTGGTCATCAAAACCAAGCCCATGTACATGTTCATGAACATGTTGTTCCAGCACCAAGTCGAACCCCGTCCCAGCGAGCCTGCACCCGGCGGTGAAGGCTTTGTGGCGCGCAACGACGAAGAAGACTTTAACCATCCAAAGGGAGGCTACTAAGATGGCTTGGGACGAATCAAAATCATGGTTGCAAGGCAACCAACAAGGCCAGTATTACCAAGGTCTTTTGGACGACGCAGAGCAAATGCCTGCGCGCAATGCCAAGCGTCACAAAGTGGTGCGCCCTGATGACATGCCATGGGAGATGGCGCGTCAAGGTTTGCTCAAGCACTTGCTGAATGAGTCCATGAACACGCGCATTGAAACTGTCGATGCCTACATGCAAATCATTCCACCCGGCAGCAAGTCGGGCAAGCACCGCCACTTGGCTGAAGAGTGTGTGTATGTGCTCGAAGGCCGCGGTTACGACTTGCACCAAGACTGCGATGTCGAAATCACGGACACCTACCACTGGAAGCCCCAAGACGAAATCAAGCGTTATGAGTGGGAAGCTGGTGACGTGATCTACATTCCACCAAACACCATTCACCAACACTTCAATGCCGACCCAGACCATCCCGTGCGTTTGATCTCCTCTATCAACCGCATTTTCAAATACTGCGGCTTGAATGACTTGGAGCAAATTGAGAATGCGCCTGAGTTTGATCCTTCTATCAAATTGGATGGCGAAGCAATTTTGAAATATTTGCGCAAATAAAAATCGGTGGGCGCTTGATGCGCCCACATTGACTCATTACAAATAAAACAGAGCAACACATGGCCAAAGACGCACTTGTATCGGAAGACCTAGCTTCCAAATTCGCAACCGAAAAAGAAACGCCCTATACCCGTTGGGTGAAGAACGAAGGTTTGGACATCATCAGTGCCCATTACATT
>CANFJC010000011.1 GCA_947447245.1 Comamonadaceae bacterium | reverse complement strand
TCAATTCAGTTCGAGCCCGTGTGCGCTACGGCGCACTGTGCCCTGAGCAACAACGCGATGTGTGCGGCATTTTGGATGAAATGCGTTTGGTCAAAGACGCGCATGAACTGGACATCATGCGCCGCGCTTCTCAAATCAGTGCGGGCGCTCACATTCGCGCCATGAAAAGATCAGCAAGCATGTTGCGAGCTGGGCAAGATGTGCGTGAATACCATCTTGATGCTGAACTGCTTCACGAATTTCGCCAACATGGCTCCCAGTACACGGCGTATGGCTCGATTGTGGCCGGCGGTGCCAATGCGTGTGTCTTGCATTACCGCGCTGATGCTGCGCCTATTTTGAGCGGCGATTTGGTTTTGATCGATGCGGGCTGTGAGCTTGATGGCTATGCCAGCGACATCACACGCACGTTCCCCGCTAACGGCAAATTCAGCTCTGCACAACGCGAACTTTATGATTTGGTATTGGCCTCTCAAGAGGCTGCCATTGTCGCCACGCATGAGGGCGCACGTTTTGTAGATCCGCACGAAGCAACGGTCAAAGTGTTGGCGCAAGGCATGCTCGATGTTGGCCTTTTAGATGCCAACAAAGTGGGCCATGTACAAGATGTGATTGCCAATCGAAGCTATTTCCAGTTTTACATGCACCGAACCGGCCATTGGCTTGGCATGGATGTGCATGACTGCGGCAGCTATGTCGAGCCATCAGAAGTGGGCACCTTCAGTGAGCGCAAAGACCCCTTGAGCGGAGAACTCATCAAGGACCGCCCAAGCCGCATTTTGCGACCTGGCATGGTCTTGACCATTGAGCCGGGCATTTATGTCAGGCCAGCCCCAGGTGTGCCTGAGCGCTTCCACAACATTGGCATTCGCATTGAAGACGATGCGGTTGTGACCGCAAAAGGCTGCGAATTGATCACGCGCGGCGTGCCTGTCAAAGCCGATGAAATTGAAGCACTCATGCGCGCTTGATTGCAAAAACAGACCCTCATCTTGGGGGTCTAGAATCACACCTAGCAGAACGCCAGCACCTTCACTCAGTGAAGTAGGCGTCAATTGCACCTAAGGAGATCGAACATGACCCAAGACAATGCCGAAGAGCGTCGCGCTCAATTGCGCCGCGCCGCCCTCGAATACCACGAGTTCCCCACACCCGGCAAAATTTCTATTGCAGCCACCAAACAATTGGTGAATCAGCACGACTTGGCGCTGGCCTATTCGCCAGGTGTGGCAGCGCCGTGCGAGGAAATTGTCAAAGACCCCAACGCGGCATTCAAATACACCAGCCGCGGCAATTTGGTCGGCGTGATCACCAACGGTACAGCTGTTTTGGGCTTGGGGGACATTGGCCCCTTGGCCGGCAAACCCGTCATGGAGGGCAAAGCGGTGCTCTTCAAAAAATTCTCAGGCATTGATGTCTTTGACATTGAAATCAATGAAAAAGACCCTGAGAAGTTGGTTGAGATCATTGCCGCACTAGAGCCCACATTTGGCGGCATCAACTTAGAAGACATCAAGGCACCTGATTGTTTCTATGTCGAACGCAAATTGCGCGAACGCATGAAAATCCCCGTTTTTCACGACGATCAGCACGGCACGGCCATCACGGTCGGTGCAGCCATTTTGAATGGCTTGAAGGTGGTGGGCAAAGACGTTAACAAGGTGAAATTGGTCACCTCAGGCGCTGGCGCTGCCGCTCTGGCCTGTCTTGGTTTGTTGGTCAAACTGGGCATTCCGCGTGAAAACATTTGGGTCACTGATTTGGCCGGCTTGGTCTACGAAGGTCGCACCGAATTGATGGACGAAGACAAAATTCAGTTTTCGCAAAAAACAGCGCAACGTACCTTGGCAGAGGCCATTGAAGGTGCCGATGTATTCTTGGGCTTGTCCGCTGGCGGTGTGTTAAAGCCAGACATGGTGAAAAAAATGGCAGCCAAGCCTTTGATTTTCGCCTTGGCCAATCCCAATCCTGAGATCTTGCCTGAAGAGGTCAAAGCGGTTCGCGATGACGCCATCATGGCCACGGGGCGCACCGATTACCCCAACCAAGTCAACAATGTTTTGTGCTTCCCGTACATTTTTCGGGGCGCCCTAGACAGTGGCGCGACCACCATCACGCAAGAGATGGAAATTGCCGCGGTCTATGCCATTGCCGAATTGGCGCAAGCAGAGCAGAGTGAAGTGGTGGCCGCAGCGTATGCGGGTGAGCCTTTGGTATTTGGTCCGGAGTATTTAATTCCCAAGCCGTTCGATCCGCGTTTGATGATCAAAATTGCGCCGGCGGTGGCGCAAGCGGCGGCTGACAGCGGTGTGGCGCTCAGACCGATCGCCGACATGGAAGCCTATCGCGAGCGTTTGCAAAGCTTTGTGTATGCCTCTGGCACCACCATGAAGCCGATTTACACCGCCGCCAAGCGAGGCCTCAAAAAACGCGTGGCCTACAGTGAAGGTGAAGAAGAGCGCGTGTTGCGCGCAGCCCAAATTGTTTCAGATGAAGGTTTGGCGCGCCCCACCCTGATTGGCCGCCCTGCCGTGATTGCAGAGCGCATTGAAAAATTTGGTTTGCGATTGCAAGAAGAGTTGGATTACGACATTGTGAATGTTGAGCAAGATTCACGTTACCGTGATTTCTGGCAAACCTACCATCGCATGACAGAGCGCCAGGGCATCACGGTTCAAATTGCCAAGATTGAAATGCGGCGCCGTTTGTCCTTGATTGGGGCGATGCTGCTGCACAAAGGCGATGTCGATGGCCTGATATGCGGCACCTGGGGAACCAATGCCACTCACTTGCCCTACGTAGACCAAGTGATTGGCAAGCGCCCTGGTGTGAATACCTTTGCTTGCATGAACGGTTTGCTGCTGCCCAATCGCCAAGTCTTTTTGGTCGACACCCATGTCAATTACGACCCGACAGCAGAGCAGTTGGCGGAAATCACGGTCATGGCCGCCCACGAAATGAAGCGCTTTGGCATTCACCCCAAGGCGGCCTTGTTGTCGCACTCCAACTTTGGCACCTCCAATGAACCCAGCGCTGTGAAAATGCGTGACACCTTGGCCTTGCTGCAGAAAAACGCGCCTTGGTTGGAAGTAGACGGCGAAATGCATGGCGACATTGCTTTGGATGGCGAAGCGCGCGCACTGCTCATGCCCCACGGCACGCTGCACGGCGATGCCAACCTGTTGGTCTGTCCCAATATCGATGCGGCCAACATTTCCTACAACCTGCTGAAAACAGCGGCAGGCGGCAATATTGCCGTTGGCCCCGTTCTTTTGGGCGCTGCCAAACCGGTTCACATCCTGACGCCCAGCGCCACGGTGCGCCGCATTGTGAACATGACGGCCCTGACAGTTGCGGACGCTAACGCCGTTCGATAGATCTCTTCAGGAAATTCCCCTTTATTGGGGAAAGTACTTGCATTTTTTAGCGCAGTGCGGCACACTAGCGGCTTCGAATTTCCGGGTTTACCCGTGGGTTTTGAAGGTTAAAAGTGGGTGTGCGGCTAGGTTTCACAGGAAAGAAATGCGCTCTAAAACGCTTGATTTTGCTGCGATAGCCGTCTGTTTGGGCCTTTTGTTTGCGTCTTGCACAAGTTTGGTGCAGGCCAAATCGCTTGCCGAAGCAGTCGCAGTTGCCCCCATTGCTTTACAGGACTTGCCCATAGAGGGCCAAGAAACCTATCTCCTCATCCGTCAGGGTGGGCCGTTTCGGTACGAAAAAGATGGTGTTGTTTTTGGCAATCGGGAGCGGCAATTGCCCCAAGCAAAGCGTGGTTTTTACCGCGAATACACCGTCAAAACCCCAGGTGAAAAGAGCCGTGGCGCCCGTCGAATTGTGTGTGGAGGGGAAGAACCTCGCGTGCCAAAACAATGTTTTTACACGCAAGACCACTACACCAGTTTTAGGGAAATTGTGAACGTGCCGTGAAAGCGGTCTTTGCAACTGTGAGGCCACTGTTTGAAGTGATTCTAGAGATGAGTGTTCGCTGGCGAGCATTCGGTATATGTCAATCAAAAGCCCAAAAGGCTGGTTTTAAAATAGAGAGTGAGAACGGCGATGGACAAGCCAATTCGACAGGACCAAGAAACACCCTTGAAGGGTGTGCGGACGAACATCGTCCAGTCGATTCGTGCATTTCGCGTGAGCGACCTGCAAGAAGCGGCAGATGGTTTGGGACAACACTTTTTGTATGCCAATTTGTCCAAGGCACAAAGCAAACAAGATGTGCTCGATTTGATCGCAGCACAGTTCACACTGCCCTCTCACTTTGGCAAGAACTTTGATGCCTTGTACGACAGCATGACCGACCCGCTGCACAAGTCAGGTCCTCAGCCTGGCTTCATTGTGGTCTTGGAGCACATTCCTGCCAATTTAAAATTTGACAAAGAAGCCCGCGAACAGTTGCTCGATATTTTCCGCGACACGGCTGATTACTGGGGTGACCGCAAAGTGCCCTTCCGCTGCTTCTATTCTTTCTCTGTGGCCCGCGCCGCTACTGCGGGTGCCGAGAAGTTGGCCGATGCAGCGCCCGAGTTGGATGCCGATGGTGTTGAAATGCTGGTTGAAGAAGGCGAAAAAATGCCAACCGACAAGTTGGTCGATGTGTCGCCTTTGGCGCTTCGCATGAGCAGCCCCTTCAACGCAGGTTATTGGCTCGCAGCCGCGTAATCAACGCACACTGTGATCTAAAAACTTAGATCTGCAAACCTCGTTTGCAACAGAGCTAAAAAAGCGCAAAGGCCAAAATGCCGATGCGCTTTTTTCATTGACACTCAAGAATTCAAGGCCATGGCCAACTGAAGGTATTCTTCTACCGGAACTTCTTCTGCTCGGCGCTGCACATCAAAAGGGCCTGCAAAATTTCGCTCTGTTAACCAAGCACCCAAGGTGTGCCTTAGCAATTTGCGCCGTTGACTGAAAGCCACTTGAACCATTTTTTCCAACAGCTTCACGTCGATGTTGGCTGGCGCACTGCGCGGCACCATGCGCACCACTGCGCTGTCAACGCGTGGTGGTGGGTCAAAGCTTTCAGGTGGCACGAACAGCACATTTTCCATCTCATAACGCCATTGCAACATGACAGACAAACGGCCATAGTCTGACGTTGCAGGTGAGGCCACCATTCGGTCAACCACTTCTTTTTGCAACATGAAGTGTTGATCTTCAATGGCGCCCACATGCCCTAGCAAATGAAACAATATTGGCGTAGAAATGTTGTAGGGCAAGTTGCCAACCACCCTGAGTTTTTGACCAGCCGCCAGTGCAGTGAAATCTACTCGCAAGACATCCGACTCCACCACAGTGAGTTGTTTGTGAAGTCGAAGGCGCAAAGCCAAATCGCGGTCTAACTCAATGACGGTGAGATGCCCTAAGCGCTCCACCAAAGGTTGCGTGAGTGCTGCTAAGCCGGGCCCAATTTCCACCATGGCTTGACCGGCCTCTGGATGTATTGCATTCACGATAGCATCAATGATGCCGCCGTCAGATAGAAAGTGTTGGCCGAAACGTTTGCGTGGAATGTGCTTCATTGGGGAGGGTCACGCAATTCAACATAAGCGCGACCGCGTAATTCCTCAACCCAAGCGGAATAAAGTTCTTCGATTTTCTTTTCGCGCAATTGTGTGCGAACCATTTCACGTTGCTCACGAACCGACAAGGGTACCTCTCGACGCTCCATCACTTGAATCAAGTGCGCGCCAAATCGAGAAATTAAAGGGTCAGAGATTTGTCCCGGCCGCAGGCGTGCCATGACCTCTTCAAATTCAGGAACAAACTGACCTGGGCTAGACCAACCTAAATCACCGCCAGCGGACGCACTGCCGTCTTGCGAGAATTGACGTGCTAAGTCGGCAAAGTCGGTACCAGCTTGTATTCGCTGTTTGTAGCTGACTAAGCGACTGCGTGCAGCGGTCTCAGGTAAATCGTTTCCAGTGCGCAGCAAAATGTGTCGAGCACGCGTTTGCACAATCAGGGTGCTGCTCATGTCACTTTGTTTTCTTTCTAGAACTTTCAAAATATGAAAACCAGCGCCTGATCGAACAGGGTCTGAGACCTGGCCTTTGCTCAGGTTTTGCGTACTGTCAATGAACAATGTGGGGTAGCGGTCAGAGGGGCGCATGCCCATTTCGCCGCCGTTTGCGCCTTTATCAAGCGCTTGCGAGAAAGCTTGGGCCAGTGCCGCAAAGCTCTCGCCACTTTTGGCGCGTTGTGCAATTTGTTGCGCTTTGATTTTTAATTCAGCAAGCTCTTGATCTGAACTATTTTCTGGCACGGCAATCAAAATCATGCCAAGGTTGAGATCAATTTGATTGCTGACCGAGGGCGAGCCGGCTTGCTGGCCTTGGATGTACTGCTCGACCTCGGTGTCGGAAATGCGTGCTCTGTTGTCAACCTCTCGTTCACGCAGGCGGCTGATCATCAACTGACTGCGCAGTTGATCGCGAAATGCAGAGACACTCAATCCTTCCAAGGCGACCCGTTTGTAAAGCTCTTCTTTCGAGACTTGATTTTGGCGTGAGATGTTGAGCTCGGTTTGATCGACTTCTGCGTCATCAATGCGAATGCCATTGTCTCGAGCTTGTTGCATTTGGGCTTTTTCATTGATCAATTGATCAAGGGCCTGCTGCGTCAAAATTTGCGCATTGGGTGTTGCAGAGCCCGGTTGCAATTGCTTTTCTAAACGCAGCTTCAGATTCTGAACTTCGTTGTTGGTGATGGGCTCTGAATTGACAACGGCCACAATGTAGTCAACAGACCGTGCTTTCACATTGCTTTGTGCATGGACCAGATTCGCTCCTAGAAAACTTGCCGTGATGCCCATGCTCAAGACCACTTGAATCAGACGCCCGCTTGCTTGACCTGCGCTTAAATTTGAATGGCGCATGCGGGAGTTCGTTGCAAAAAAATTAGTCATATGTGGTGAATCTGGTGGTGGGCGTTAAATCTTCGCGGAGATATTGGTAGCGGGGGATATTGTCGCGCAATGTTTTCAAAGGACTAGAGCCAACACGGGCCAATCCCACAAATTCAAGTTGAAAAAGAATGCGGCTGCGTGAGGTGCTGGCCGTGCTTTGAAGCCGCTCAAAAACGACGCGCCCCAGCCAGCAACCCGAGTCGTATTCAAATCCTAGCAATGTGTCGACCATTTTGCGATCCTTCAAGCTGAAGTTCATGCGCCCTACGCTGAACCAGCGATCAGCGCCCATGCCTTGACCAGGACCTAGAATCTGATTGTTGCCGGAGGACTCATCGTTGTTGGCAAAACTAAAGTCACGCAAAGGCCACTGCCAACCCACGTCGATTTGCTCGCTTTGATCACGCGCCAAGCGGTAGGCTGTATTGAAGACACGGTAGGGTGTCGGATTGAAACGGGTGGTCAGCGTGGTGCGTGTCGTGCGGTGGGTTTGTGCATCAAACTGCAAGGTTGAGTCGAAGGTCCAGCGGCTGTCCCAGCGTACGCCCGCGCCCAGCAAAATATCGCTATAGCCAGAGGACACTGGCAACTCCCCTGGTAGCCTCACCAGTTGATCTGAGAATCGGTATCGCTGCGCAAAGCCAAAGCGCGCCAGTTCGGCACCCGTGTTGCTATCAAAGAATCGACTGTTCACACCCAAAGTCACCAAGTTGTTGTCTGCAATGCGGTCTTGACCCACATACGGATTTTCGGAGTAGACCGTGGTTAGGTTAAAGTCTGTTGCGCCACTGTCGTAGCTGGGCAGTTGGCTTTGATCTTTGTACGGCGTTCTGACAAAAAAGGCACGAGGCTCTAAAGTTTGTCGCAGCCCTCGACCAAAGAACGTGGCATCTCGTTCATAGACAAGGCCCGTGTCTAAGCTGAAAGTTGGTAACAAGCGATTGGCTTCCAATTGTCCATTGGCCAGCGGCGAGTCCAACTGGTAGCGGGTCGCGTGGAGTTGTATTTTTGGAATCACAAAGCCCCAAGGCTTGAGCCAAGGACGGCTGATCTGTGCAGATGCAAAACTGCGCTGACCATTGCGCAAAATAGAACTCGTACCGCCAGGTATTCGGCTGTAGTCGGCCTCGAAGCGGGTGGTGTCGGCCGTCGCGCCCACATCAAAACCGTTGAGATCCCATTTGTTGTAGCGCGCCATGATTTGAGGCGAGCGATCATAGGGCGGCGTGATGGGTGAACTGATGTCTTGTAAAGTCTGAAATTTCAAGACTTGCGTCATCATCGAAAGATCGCCTTGAGCCCAGTAAAGGCTGCCAGAGGCAGGCAGCAGACGTTGTGTCAGGGTCAAGCCAGCCCGAGGAAAATCCCGCCAGTAGTTGTCGTCGCTGACGCGGTTCAAATTCACATTCACGCCCAATCGACCCAGCGTGCTGTTGCCGGTTTCAATGCCGCCAATGTGCTGAGACGATAGACCCCACCGAGATTGCTGACGCAGGGTGTCGTTGGGCATCAGGTTGAAACGAGTTTGGCCTTGGCTGTCAGTCTCGAGGTAGCGAAACTCAGAATCAAACGCCACGCCGCGTTTGCTCATGACTGTCGTTGTCAGTGTGGCATCGCGATTGGGCGCAATGTTCCAATAATAAGGTGAAGAGATCTCGATACCGCTGACCGTATCGATGCCAATCAGTGGCGACAGCAAGCCCGACTGCCTGGTGCTGTTCAAAGGAAAAGTCAGCGAGGGTGCAGCCAAAATGGGCACATCTTTGAAGCGAAGTTGCAAGTCCTTGGCCTGGATGGTGTCGTTTTCTTCATTCACTTGAAGGCTGGCCGCTTTGAGCACCCATTCGGGCAGCCAGCTGGGGCCTGGCAAGCGGGCACAGGTGGTGTAGGTCGCATTGTGAATGATGGCGCGCTGCTGATCGATGAACTCAATGTCAGAAGCCTTGCCATGACCGCCACCTTTGAGCAAGGTGTAGTCAGCTTGCAAAAAATGGCCTTGAAAGGCGTCCGCCTGCAGGGTCAAGGAACTGCCTTGGAAAGTATTGCCTTCACGATTGATTTTGACATCGCCGGAGGCTTTCAAGGTGTCTTGCGCCTGATCGTACTCAATGCGTTGCGCCTTCACAGTCAGGCCTTGCTTGCGCAGCAAAGCATCGCCTTCAATGACCATGTCCAGGTCGGGACGGGCATCGATGCGCTTGCCCGAAATGAACAAGGGTGATTGTTTGCGCTCGACTTCGGAAATTTTCTCTTCTAGGCGAATGCTGTTTTGAAGAACCACGACAGGGACGGCGGCAGGCGGGCTGAGCTCTTGAGGACCTTTGCCCTGAACTGCAACTTGACCCAAGACAGGCGCGAGTCCAAGTAACATACCAGCCAATGGCAGGGCTTGTACGAGCTTGAGCGTCTGAAATGTGGGGCGTGTCTTCAAAGGGCTATCGTCCAGGTTCACGGGTGTTTGTAGAATGGATTATCCATGAGTGCCGCCCACCGAGACCCAAGAGCGCAGTCGGCAGGCATGGTTTGATTTTTACAACTGGAATGAGCACTTGAATTCTGATCAAATTTCGACGTCGCAGCTGACTTGGGCTGACCCGCAGCGCCAGTTGGCGTGCAGTGCATGGCTGGCGGCTTTGGCGCAAACCCATGGCCTTTTGCCAGCCAGTTTAAGAATTGCATCGGCCGACGCCAGTTTCAGACGCTATTTGCGTGTGGATACCTTGGCGGGCGCTAGCCTGATCGTGATGGACGCACCGCCCGACAAAGAAAACTGCGAGCCCTTTGTCAAGGTTGCCAAACTCATGCAGTTGGCAGGGCTCAAAGCCCCCGAGGTTTTGGCATGGCACGAAGCGCAAGGCTTCATGCTGCTCACAGATTTGGGGGACCAGACCATGATGTCTGCCATTGACGCCAAAAACCCGCAAGCCAACCATGCCCTTTACATGCAGGCAGTCGATGCCTTGATTGCATGGCAGCTGTCTTCTCAACCAGGGGTCTTGCCGCCCTATGACGAAGCGTTGCTGAACCGAGAATTGAGCTTGTTTCCAGATTGGTACCTCGCGCAGCATCGTCAAATCGATGTTCAAGGCAAGATGAGAAACACGTTAGACAGCAGCTTCAAAATGTTGGTAGCGCGCAATTTGGCCAGTCCGTCGGTGTTTGTCCATCGCGACTTTATGCCGCGCAATTTGATGATGCCGACAGGCAGTGATGCAAACTTGGGTGTGTTGGATTTTCAAGATGCGGTGTATGGCCCCGTCACCTACGACGTGGCCAGTTTGATGCGCGATGCGTTTTTGACTTGGGAAGAAGATTTTGTGCTCGATGTCACCATCCGATATTGGGAAAAAGCGCGCAAGGCCGGCCTTCTGGACTTTGAAGACTGGCACCAAGATTTTGGTGTTTTCTACCGCGCCGTCGAGTGGATGGGCTTGCAGCGCCATCTGAAGGTGGCGGGTATTTTTGCGCGACTGACATTGCGCGATGGCAAAGAAAAATACTTGGCCGATGCACCCCGTTTCATAAGCTACATCCGCGCAACAGCCGCCAGGTACATTGAGCTCAGACCGCTGCTTCGCCTGATTGAAGAAGTAGAAGGCAAGGACGGTGTGACGGGTTTTGCATTTGGTCGTTTGTAAGTGCTGAAAGTTAAACAGAGATGTCAAACCTGCCACGCTTTCATTGCCCAACGGCGCTCATCCCGGGTGAAGCCTTGAATTTGCCTTCAGGTACGGCAAGGCATGTCCAAGTTCTCAGGCTTCAGCCCAACGATGAGATCACGCTCTTCAATAGCGAAGGGGGTGAGTTCAAAGCCGTGGTCACGCAGATGGGCCGCAGTGATGTCTCGGTGCGCGTTGGCGAGCACAACAAAATAGAACGCGAGTTAAACCGCCGCGTCCATTTGTGGTCGGGTATCACCGCCAATGAGCGCATGGACTGGTTGCTTGAAAAAGCCACTGAGTTGGGCGCCACCACGCTGTTGCCGATCACAGCGGAGCGCAGTGTTTTGAAACTCAAGGGTGATCGCGCAGATAAAAAATTAGCGCATTGGCAAGCCATTGCTGTGGCCTCCAGTGAGCAGTGTGGTCGCAACCGCGTTCTGCAAGTTTGTTCGCCTGCAACGCTTTCTCAATCCATTGCGCAGTTATCAGCGCCAGCCTTGCAAGCCGTGAGATGGGTCTTGTCATTGGCACCCGGCACCCGATCGCTGCAAGAAATGATGCAGACGCTCAAAAATTCCAAAGACGAGAGTTCGTCCACGGCGAGTGAGATTATTTTGCTCAGCGGACCAGAAGGGGGTTTGAGTCCTGCAGAGGAAGCACAAGCCATCGCAGCAGGGTTTGTACCTGTGAGCTTAGGCAATCGGGTGCTGCGCGCTGAAACGGCGCCTGTCGCCGTTTTGTCTGCACTGAGTTGTTGGGATTAGATACACTGCGGTGTATGAACCCCAATCTTTTTTTGCTGGCCTTGTGCCAAGGGCTTTTTCTCACCAACAACGTTACCTTCATTGCGATCAATGGCCTTGTAGGCCTCAGCCTTGCGCCCGTTGGATGGATGGCCACCTTGCCAGTGATGGGTTATGTGGTGGGTGGCGCATTGTCGACAGGCTTGGTGGCCAAGTCACAAGCCAAGTGGGGCCGTCGAGTTTCTTTTCAGTTGGGTTTGTTGGTGGGCTTGTTGTCGGCCATCTTGTGTGCCTATGCTGCATACACCCATCACTTTGCATTGTTGGTTTTCGCAACTTTGGTGGCCGGCTACTACAGTGCCAACGGCCAACTGTACCGATTTGCTGCCGCCGAGTTGGCCGAAGCATCTTTTCGAGAAAAGGCCGTTTCATGGGTCATGGCGGGCGGCTTGATTGGTGCCATCGTGGGCCCCAATTTGGCCTCTCACAGCAAAGGGTGGTTTGAAACGCCTTACATGGGCGCCTATGTGGCCCTCACGGCCGTGGCGGTGTTGGGCATGGTGCTGATGAACTTTGTGAAGTTTCCGCCGGTGGTCGAGAAAGTCAAAGGCAGCGCCGAAGGTCGCCCCTTGCGCGAGATCATGAAGCAACCGGTGTTCATTGTGGCCGCCGCCGCCGCAGCGCTCAGTTATGGCGTGATGAATTTGTTGATGGCAGCGACACCGCTGGCCATGCAAGTGTGCGGTTATCCGTTCAGCGATGTCGCATTGGTTTTAGAGTGGCACGTCATTGGCATGTTTGCACCAGGCTTTTTCACAGGCCACCTGATCAAGAAATTTGGCGTCTTGCAAGTCATGTCGGTGGGTGTGCTGTTGAATTTTGTCTGCATCGCCTTGGCGCTTTCGGGCACGGAGTTGCATCAGTTTGTGTTGGCCTTGTTTGTGCTGGGTGTCGGTTGGAACTTTGTATTTACGGGCAGCACCACCTTGGCCATGACGGCTTGGCGGCCTGAAGAGAAAGACCGCGGCCAAGCGGCCATCAATTTCTGCGTTTTTGCCACCATGGCTTTCACCTCGTTTGCCTCCGGCGCGTTGGTGACCACACAAGGCTGGGCTTTGTTGAACTACGGCTCGGTCGTGCCTGTGACACTGACGGCGCTGGCCTTGATGTGGTTGGTCTGGATTCGGAAAAACCAGACCGCCACTTGAACTCAGTTTTCAGGGCAGGGAGGCCATGACCTCTGCCACCGAGGCGGTGAGTTTTTTGGCATAAGGCACATGCAAAAACTCATTGGGGCCGTGCGCATTGCTCTTGGGGCCCAACACACCACACACCATCATTTGTGCTGTTGGAAAACCTTGGCTCAACATGCTCATGAGGGGGATGGTGCCACCCTGACCGATGTAGCCCACCGATGCACCAAAGTGCGATTGACTGGCACGTTGCAAGGCATTTTCAAACCAAGCTGTGCTGCTGGGTGCGTTCCAACCCGTCGCGCCGCCGTTGGATTCAAACGTCACACGGGCTTGGTAAGGTGCGTTGTCTTCTAGCAAGGCTTTCATTTTGGCAACAGCGCTTGCTGCATCAACCAAGGGAGGCAAGCGCAAACTGAGTTTGAAGGCTGTGTAGGGGCGCAGCACATTGCCTGCATTTTCCAATGTGGGAAAGCCTTCGGCACCGGTCACACTCAGTGTGGGTGTCCAAGTGCGATTGAGCAAAGCCTGCAAAGGATCGGTGGTGGTGGGCAATGCAAACATGGTGGAGCCACCGCAGTCGTAGTGTGCCCAAGGAAAACGTTTGTAAATTTCTTCACCCAAAATACCTGCGGTGGCTTTGGCTTGTGCCAATCGATCGGCGGGCACTTCGCAGTGGAAGCTGTCGGGCAAAAGGCGACCCGATTTGCTGTCTTCTAAACGATCTAAGACTTGGCGCATGATGCGAAAGCTAGAGGGCACCAAGCCGGAGGCATCACCCGAGTGAATGCCTTCGGTCAAAATTTCGACCTTCAAAGTGCCACTGGCCATGCCGCGCAAACTGGTGGTGAGCCATAACTGATCGTAGTTACCCGCGCCACTGTCTAAACAAATGACCAAGCCCACATCGCCCAAGCGTGGGCGCAGTGCATCGATGTAGGGCAGCAAATCATAAGAGCCCGATTCTTCACACGTTTCGATCAAACCCACGATGCGGGGGTGCGGTGTGTTTTGATTTTTCAAAGCCTGAACGGCGGCAATGCTGGCATAAGCGGCATAGCCATCATCTGCACCGCCGCGGCCATAGAGCTTGCCATTTTCATATTTGGGTGTCCATGGGCCTAAGTCATTTCGCCAGCCACTGAATTCAGGTTGTTTGTCCAAATGGCCATACATCAACACGGTTTGACCAGAACCTTCAGACGCAGCACGCGTGGCGGGTATTTCAAAAAACAAAACGGGTGTGCGGCCTGGCAGGCGCAAAATCTCCAAGCGCAGGCCTGCCACTTTTTGTGCCTCAATCCACTCAGCCGTTTGGCGCAGCACCGTGTCGAGATAGCCATTGGCTTCCCAGTTGCTGTCAAAGGACGGCGACTTGGCAGGGATTTCAATGTAGCTGGTGAGTTCTTTCAAAATGCTGGAGTCCCACGATTGTGTGACATCGCGCAAGGCAGTTTCAGCGTTCAAAAGGTGTGCAGGAAGTTCTTTGTGAATCGGTGCGTTCATGATGTTCTCCAAAAAATTCAGTTTGATTTCAGCCAAGACAAGCCGCGAGACGTGCCACCCGAGGTGGTGTCGGCAGGGACATATTCACAACCGATCCAACCTTGCCAGCCCCATTGTGCAGACAGGCGATCGATCAAGTCAAATACATAAGGCCAATTCAATTCGCCGGTGCCAGGTTCGTGACGCAAAGGCACATCGGCAATTTGCAGGTGACCGACTTTGCCGGTGGGAAAGTAGCGCTCCAATTTGGTGGTGACGTCGCCTTCGACAATTTGGCAGTGGAACAAATCCATTTGCACTTTCAAATTGGGCTCGTCCACTTGCGCCAATATTTCGTGCGCATGGTCTTGGCGGTTGACAAAAAATCCGGGAATGCCGCGCAAGTTAATGGGCTCAAGCAAGACGTCCAAGCCCTGTGCGCGCACTTCTTGGCAAGCCCACTTTAAGTTGCTGACCAAGGTGACTTGCGCTTGATCGCGTGACACATCCGCAGGCAGCACACCCGCCATCGAGTGAATGCGGGGGCAGCCCAAAATTTCTGCATAGCGCATGGCGCGTTGCACACCCGCTTTGTATTCGGCTTCGCGGCCGGGTGAGCAGGCTGTGCCTCGATCGCCCTTTTCCCAAGCGCTCAACGTGCTTGCATCGTCAAAACCGCCGGGAGGCATGTTGAAAAGCACTTGCTCAAGGCCATTGCCTTTGAGTCGGGCCGCCAATTCTTCTGCGGCATAAGCGTACGGAAATAAATACTCAACGGCTTTGAAGCCATCTTTGGCCGCAGCTTCAAAGCGGTCTAAGAAATCCATGTCGGGGTACATCATGGAAAGGTTGGCGGCGAATTGAGGCATGTTCAGCTTTCAAATAGCAAGAGTGGGTGCAAGTTAAAAGGTCGATGTGAAGTGGGGCAATGAACTACCACGCCGCATGAAAATTCTGACGCAGTTCTTCTATTTGTGCATCCGATAAATTCTCAAGTGCTTGAGAACCTGCCATTTGCACAAGCTTGGCCGTCTCTTCCAACTCTTCCAGGGCCGCCATGGCACTGCTTAAATCTTGATGCCAAACATTGGGTCCGAGTTTGGACAACATCACAGCGCGAATCGGCGTGTCCAATTGAGCGTAGTGAAGAATGGCATCTGCCACCGCATCGGCAGCCATCGGATCGCCTGGGCGAAAATAGGGGATCAAAGGCACGTGGCCCACTTTCATGACAAAGTAGGGCGTGATGGGTGGCAGCAATTCTGGCCCATTGTGATTCAAACTCAAAGACACACAATGGGTGCTGTGTGTGTGAATCACGCATTGCGCGGGCCAGCTGCCAGGCGCGTGGTCGGTGGCCTCGTAAATTTTGCGGTGTAGCGCCATCGTTTTGCTGGCGCGCTTGCCACTCAATTGCTGACCTTGTGCATCCAGCAAGGCCAGATCGGCGGGTTCTAAAAAGCCCAGACATGCATCGGTGGGGGTGATCAAGAAGCCATGTTCAAGTCGCACGCTGATGTTGCCCGCAGTGGCATGCACATAGCCCCTGTCAAACAAGCTTTGGCCCACACGGCAAATTTCTTCGCGGGCTTGCGCTTCAGTCAGGTGCAGCATTTGATTGTGACGGTGGCTCATGTGCATGTCTCCGACAAAAGCTTGAGGGCTTTGCTAAAGAAATCTGGCGTCCCAAAATTACCAGACTTTAAAGTGAGGTGCCCTGCCGCATGTTGCGGCGCATAACACCACGGCACACCTGGATCAATTTGTGGGCCAATTTGCATTTGCGAAATAGCCAAAGCTTGAACACAAGCGCCCGAAGTTTCGCCGCCCGCAATGACCCATTGCTTCACGCCCAATTGCAACAAACCTACACTGACTTGCGCCAAGGCCGACTCCATCCATTCGCCTGCTTGCTCGCGCCCCAACTTCGCCTGCACTTGTTGCAGCGTGTCGGCATCGGTGGTGGCATAAATCAGAACCGGCCCTTTGCCAAGCAAGGGCTGAGCCCAAGCCAGAGCTTGCGCCACTTGCGTTCTGATTTGCGCAGGCACATCGTGTGTGGACCAGCTTAAGGGCTTGAACTGCCAACTGGGCAATCCCAAACTTTGGTAGTGCGCCACTTGCCCTTGCGTGGCAATCGAGCAGCTGCCAGACACAATGGCTTGATAGCCTGATGCCTTGGGCAACGCTGCAGCACTGGCCGATGCTTGCAAGTTCCAATTGGCCGGCAAGCCAATGGCCACGCCAGAGCCGGCGGTGACCAAGGGCATGTTTTTCAAGGCGGGCCCAAGCGTTTTCAAATCTTCATTGCTGGTGGCGTCGACAATGGCCACACCCACCCCATCGGCTTGGAGTTGTTTGATTTTCTCGCTGATGGCGGCACTGCCTTTGGCCATGACGGTGTGATCGATCAGGCCCACTTTGCGTTGGGTTTGAGCTTGCAGCACGCGAACCAAGTTGGCGTCTGTCATGGGGGTGAGCGGATGGTTTTGCATGCCGCTTTCATTCAAGAGCACGGCCCCTGCAAACAAATAGCCTTTGAACACCGTTCTGCCGTTGTCTGGGAATGCTGGTGTGGCAATGGTGAATGGGCAATCAAGCGCATCCATCAAGGCTTCTGTGACAGGGCCGATGTTGCCCGCGGGCGTGCTGTCAAATGTAGAGCAGTATTTGAAATAAATTTGTTCTGCGCCTTGCGCTTGAAGCCATTGCAGGGCTTCAAGAGACTGCGCCACGGCCTCTTTGGCAGGGATGGTGCGCGACTTCAAAGCCACCACCACCGCATCGACATCTGAAGAAAGTGCAGCTTGCGGCACACCAAAGGTTTGCATCACACGCATTCCAGCGCGTACCAAGTTGTTGGCCAAGTCTGTGGCACCTGTAAAGTCGTCTGCAATGCAGCCCAATTTCATGTTGTCTCGCCTTGTATTTTTTGACTCAGTCCAAACTGAAAGCAGGTGTCAATTTGAAAGACGCTTATTTGGCTTTAGGCAATTCAATGCCGGGGAAAATTTTGATCACGGCGCTGTCATCCTCTTTGGCGAACCCAGCGGTGCTTGCTTGCATGAACATTTGATGCGCCGTGCTGGAAAGTGGCAGGGGAAATTTGCTGGCGCGAGCCATGTCCAAGACAAGGCCTAAGTCTTTGACAAAAATATCAACAGCAGACAAGGGCGTGTAATCGGCAGCCAAGACGTGGGCCATTCGGTTTTCAAACATCCAGCTGTTGCCAGCGCTGTGTGTGATGACTTCGTAAAGCGCCTCGGGGTCAACGCCTTCGCGCAGGCCCAAGGCCATGGCTTCAGCGGCTGCAGCAATGTGAACACCTGCCAGCAGTTGATTGATGATTTTCACTTTGCTGCCAGCACCTGCACTGTCGCCTAATTTGTAAACCTTGGCGGCCATGGCATTCAGAAAAGTTTCTGCTTTGGCATAGGCCGCAGGCGCGCCGGCTGTCATCATGGTCATTTGACCTGAGGCTGCTTTGGCGGCACCCCCAGAGATAGGTGCATCGATGTAGAGAAGGCCAAGGTCGTTTAATTTTTTTTCCAGACCTACCGAAAACGCAGGCTCGACGGTTGAGCACATGACAAACGCGCTGCCAGCTTTGAGGTGGTTGGCACAGCCAGATTGTGGCGTGCCATCGCCGAACAAAACAGCTTCGGTTTGTGCGGCATTGACCACCACCGACACCAAAATATCAGACGCTGCAGCGATGGCTTCTAAGGAAGTGCATGCAACCCCGCCTTCTGCCGCAAATTTTTGCGCCACTTCGGCGCGCACATCGAACACATTCACCACATGGCCGGCACGGCGCAATGATTGCGCCATGCCCATGCCCATGGCGCCTAAGCCAATGACACCGACAGACAATTGGGCGCTCATGAAATTATTCTCCTGCAACCGTGAGCATGATTTTGCCGATGTGCTGAGATGTCTCCATCAGCGCATGAGCCTGCGCAGCATCTTTCAAATTGAAAACTTGGTGAATGACAGGCGCGACCTTGCCAGCTTCAAGCAAAGGCCAAACTTGTGCATGCAACTCACGGGCAATTTGTGCTTTGTCTTGCACACTGCGGGGACGCAAAGTGGAGCCTGTGAACGTGAGGCGCTTGGCCATGAGCGAGACCCAATCGACCTCGACCTTGGAGGGTTGTAAAAAAGCAATTTGTAGCAAACGACCCTCAATGGCCAAGGCGCGCAAATTGCGCTGCATGTAACTGCCACCCACCATGTCCAAAATGGCATTCACGCCTTTTTGATCGGTGAGTTGGAGCACTTCTTCGACAAAGTCTTGGGTCTTGTAATCGATGGCGGTATGCGCGCCCACTTTCAAACAGGCGGCCACCTTGTCGGAATTGCCCACGGTGCAAAAGACGGTGGCGCCAAAAGCATGGGCCAGTTGAATGGCGGTTAAGCCAATGCCAGAAGACCCGCCGTGAATCAAAATGCTTTCACCCGACTTTAGCTTGCCACGCTGAAAAACATTGGTCCACACGGTGAAAAAGTTTTCAGGCAAGGCTGCAGCTTGCAGCATGCTGAAACCTTTGGGAATAGGCAGCGCTTGTCCTTCGGGCACCGTGACAAATTCTGCATAGGCACCGCCGTTGGTGAGTGCGCAAAGCTTGTCGCCCAAACGCCACTTGCTAACGCCCTCTCCCAGTGCCACCACTTCACCCGAAACTTCTAAGCCGACAATGCTCGACGCGCCGGGAGGTGGCGGATAACGGCCACTGCGTTGCGAGCAGTCAGGGCGATTGACGCCTGCGTAGGCGACCTTGACCAAGACCTCACCCGCTTTGGGTGTAGGTGTTGCGCAGTTGCTGAGCGTCAAGACCTCGGGCCCACCGCCTGTGCCATGGTCAATAAATTGCATTGTGTTTGAAATAGGCATGAAATTCTTTCTGCGATGGGGGCTATGAGTGATATCAGCGTTTAGCGCTGCAATTTGAAGACGGCGGTGCCTGCCATCAAGTTAGGCCAAGATCTGACTTCTTGGCCTTCTTGCAAGCCAAAACTGTCGATGATTTTCAATTGATTTTGCAATGCCAACTGTTCGAAATCGGCGAAAGTGCCAACCCGAATGTTGGGTGTGTCGTACCACTGGAAAGGCAGTCGTTTGGTCACAGGCATGCGGCCCGTCAAAATGCTCAAACGATTGGGCCAGTGTGCAAAATTGGGAAACGCCAAAATGCCTGTGCGCCCCACACGAACCGTTTCGCGCAACATCACTTCGGCATTGCGCAAATGCTGAAGCGTGTCTATTTGCAAAACCACATCAAAGGATTGGTCTGCAAACATGTTCAGGCCTTCGTCCAAATTCAATTGAATGACGTTGACGCCGCGTTTGACACAAGCTTGAATATTCCGGTCGTCAATTTCAACGCCGTAGCCTGAGCAAGCGCGATGCTTTTGCAAGTAATCAAGCAAGGCGCCATCACCACAGCCTAAGTCCAAGACGCGCGAGCCTTCAGGCACCAAGCGCGCAATGGCTTGCAGGTTGACGTGCTCGCTCATGGAGCACCTCTTGCTGGGTGGGCCAGTGCCATGTTGTCAAAGTAAGACCGCACCACATTCAAGTAACGCTCGTCGTTCAACAAGAAAGCGTCGTGGCCATGCGGCGCATCAATTTCAGCGTAGCTCACATCGCGTTTGTTGTCGAGCAAGGCGCGAACCATTTCGCGACTGCGTGCGGGGGCGAAGCGCCAGTCGGTGGTGAAACTGACCAATAAAAACTTGCAAGTGGCTTTTGCCAAGGCCTGTGTCAGGTCGCCACCAAAGCCAAGTGCTGGATCAAAATAATCCAGAGCCCGAGTGATCAACAGGTAAGTGTTGGCATCAAAGTACTCACTGAACTTGTCGCCCTGGTACCTCAGGTAGCTTTCGATTTGAAATTCGACGTCTTGTGTGGAGTAGCGATAGCCTGTGGCATTGTGGGTCACGGCGTCACGCAGTGCGCGGCCAAACTTTTCATTCATCACATCGTCGCTTAAGTAGGTGATGTGACCGATCATTCGCGCAATGCGCAGACCTCTTGCGGGCACCACGTCGTGCTTGTAAAAATGGCCGCCATGAAAGTCAGGGTCAGTGACGATGGCGCGTCTTGCCACTTCGTTGAAGGCGATGTTCTCGGCGGTGAGGTTGGGCGCACTTGCGACCACCACCGCATGGGCCACGCGCTCGGGGTAGCGCAGGGTCCAGGACAAAGCTTGCATGCCGCCCAAACTGCCGCCCATGACAGCTGCCAAAGTTTGGATGCCTAAAGCATCGAGCAGCCTGGCTTGCGCGTCGACCCAATCTTCTACGGTGACAACGGGAAAGTCGGCACCATAAATGTCACCAGTATCAGGGTGTGCATGCATGGGGCCGGTAGAGCCAAAGCAAGAACCCAGATTGTTCACACCAATCACAAAGAAACGGTTTGTATCGACGGGTTTACCGGGCCCAATCATGTTGTCCCACCAGCCTTCACTTTTGTCTTGGCCTTCGTAGACGCCCGCAACATGGTGCGATGCATTCAGCGCATGGCAAATGAGAACCGCATTGGATTTGTCGGCGTTGAGCGTGCCATATGTCTCGTACGCCAAGTGGTAGGCGCGAATGGTGGCGCCACTTTGCAAAGCAAGTGGCGCTTCAAAAAACATCGACTGAGACTTGGCGATCAATGGCATGAAGGGGTCAACCCAAAAAAGCGGTTCAGCGAATTATCGGTGCATTAAAGCTTGGCTGGCGTGTTGTCGATGGCGATGGCTTTTGGGGGAGCTTCAACAGGTGCGTCATTTCTCTCCATGCTTGCAGGGCCACCCCACAAGGCCAAGCCGCCAAGCACGGCAAAAACCACCGCAGATATTCGATGCACCCACTTGAGAGAAACTCTGCGGGTGATGGCGTCGCCTAACCAAACCACGGGCGCATTGGCCAGCATCATGCCCAAGGTGGTGCCTGCCACAACCCAAAACCAGCTGTTGAATTGGGCCGCCAACATCACGGTGGCCACTTGTGTTTTGTCACCCATCTCGGCAATGAAGAAGGCAACGACCGTGGTGGCAAAAACGCCAAACCGTGGCTGGGCGTCTCGTTCGCCATCGTCCAGTTTGTCGGGCACCAAAATCCAAACCGCCATGGCCAAAAAGGAGCCACCCAAAACCCAGCGCAAAGCTTCAGGCCCCATCTGAGTGGTGACCCAGCTGCCTACCGCACCCGCCAAGCCGTGGTTGGCCAAGGTGGCGACCAAAATGCCCCAGACAATGGGCCAAGGCTTGCGAAAGCGAGCCGCCAAAACAAGGGATAAAAGTTGTGTTTTGTCGCCCATTTCAGCCAGGGCAACAATACCAGCAGACACGAGAAAAGCTTCCATAGACGGATCATATCGACACCGCAAGACCACATTTGGCGCGTTTTTTGCTTGATTTTGGTGCGAAATGCCCAAACATGGAATTTTTGCACCAAAGTAATTCAAAAATAAGCAGAGATCAAAATGGAAGCACTAAAACAGGGCGCAGATACGCTCTTTATTTTGTTGGGCGGCATCATGGTTTTGGCCATGCATGCAGGATTCGCCTTTTTGGAATTAGGCACTGTTCGCAAGAAAAATCAAGTCAATGCCTTGGTCAAAATCTTGGTCGACTTCTCTGTCTCAACCGTGGTTTATTTTGTCGTCGGCTACAGCGTCGCTTATGGCACGGGCTTCTTTGTGGGAGCTGAACAATTGGCCGCTAAAAATGGCTACGACTTGGTCAAATTCTTCTTCCTGTTGACCTTCGCTGCGGCCATCCCTGCCATCGTCTCGGGCGGCATCGCCGAGCGCGCCAAGTTTTGGCCTCAACTCATTGCCACCGCATGCATTGTGGGTTTTGTGTACCCCTTCTTCGAGGGCATCGTTTGGAACCAGCACTTCGGTGTGCAGGCATGGATCAAGGCCACTACAGGCGTGGAGTTTCACGATTTTGCGGGTTCCGTGGTGGTTCATGCCATGGGTGGTTGGATTGCACTGCCGGCCGTGATTTTGTTGGGTGCACGCTATAACCGTTATAAAAAAGACGGTGCCGTGTCTGCGCATCCCCCTTCCAACATTCCCTTTTTGGCCTTAGGCGCTTGGATTTTGATTGTGGGCTGGTTCGGTTTTAACGTGATGAGCGCTCAAACACTCGACAAGATTTCTGGTTTGGTGGCCGTGAATTCATTGATGGCCATGGCCGGCGGTACTTTGGCCGCCTTGCTGTTGGGCAGGAACGACCCTGGCTTTGTGCACAACGGGCCCTTGGCTGGCTTGGTTGCCGTGTGCGCAGGTTCTGACCTGATGCATCCCTTTGGCGCCATGCTTGTGGGCGCTGTGGCTGGCGCCCTGTTTGTGGTCATGTTCACGCTGACGCAAAACAAATGGAAGATTGACGACGTGCTGGGTGTTTGGCCCTTGCATGGTGTTTGCGGTGCATGGGGCGGCATAGCCGCAGGCATTTTTGGCTTGCAGTCTTTGGGTGGCTTGGGCGGCGTGAGCTTTCAGGCCCAGCTGATTGGCACGGCCATGGGCGTGGCTTGGGCCTTGGTTGGGGGTGTTTTGGTCTATGGCATCTTGAAAATGACCATGGGCCTCAAAATGACCCCTGAAGAAGAATACGAGGGCGCAGACCTGACGGTTCACAAAATCAGCGCCACGCCAGACCGCGAAGCGAGCTGGTAATTCATGGAAAACACGTCTAATCCCAAGTATTTAAAGGCCTTTCAGAGAATTTACTTGCCAAACCCTTTGTTTTGTGGCCCATAATGGGTCAGCGCACGTCTTAAGGCGTGTGCTTTGTTCGCGGTGTACAGGTGTCAGTTTCGCTTCCTTCCGAGGTTTTTAGGTTTGTTGATGCGTTTTTGGGGCTCCATCGCTTTTGTTTTTGTGTTTAGAGGAGTCCCTTTCAATGGGCAAAAAACTATACGTCGGCAATCTGCCGTACTCGGTTCGTGACGGTGATTTAGAGCAGGCCTTTGGCCAGTTCGGTTCAGTGACCAGCGCTAAAGTCATGATGGAACGCGACACAGGTCGCTCAAAAGGCTTCGGCTTTGTGGAAATGGGTTCTGATGAAGAAGCTCAATCTGCAATCAATGGCATGAACGGTCAGCCTTTGGGCGGTCGCAGTGTTGTTGTCAACGAAGCACGTCCCATGGAAGAGCGTCCCCCCCGTTCCGGTGGTGGTGGCTTTGGTGGCGGCGGTGGCGGTCGTCGTGAAGGCGGCGGCGGTTATGGCGGCGGCGGCGGTGGTTACGGCGGCGGTGGCGGCGGTGGCGGTGGCGGTGGCGGCTACGGCGGCGGCGGCGGTGGTCGACGCGAAGGCGGCGGCGAGTCCGGTTTCCGTAGCCCGTATGGTTCAGGCCCACGTGGCGGCGGCGGTGGCAATGGTGGTGGCGGTCGTCGCGAAGGCGGCGGCGGTTATTAATCGCTGGCTATATCTGCACTCACACTTTCGGGTGTGAGACACAAAAAAGCCCTGCATGCAGGGCTTTTTTCATGGTCACAACACTTTCCTGGTTTTTCGCTGACGACCTCAGTCAGTCGCTCGGTGCTTTCGCGGCACATTCTTGAACGCACGATCGAACAAGGCATTGGGCAAGACCCGCAAAATGCGCGCTACCCAAGCCATGGGCGTGGGAATCACCCGGAAGCTAGCGCCCTGCTCAATTGCATGAAAAGCCGCCTTGGCAAAGTCATCTGCACGCATTAAAAAAGGCATCGGAAATTTATTTTTTTGAGTCAAGGGTGTTTGGATGTAACCCGGCGCCAAGGTCACGACTTTGAAACCTTCGGACTTGAGCTCACCCCGCAAACTTTCACAGTAGCTGATGGCCGCAGCTTTGCTTGCGCAATAAGCCGCGTGACCTGGCATTCCTCGAATACCCGCAACGCTGGCAATGCCCACCAAGGTGCCCGCGTAGTGGGCGTGCCCCATTTGTGCTGCGCGGTTTTTCATCGCTTGCAAAAAGGGATGAAAAGTAGCGGCCATGCCCATCACGTTGGTGTTCATCACTTGTTGCAACACCGCTAAATCTTCACTCTCACGGGTGTCCATGCCGATGCTGATGCCTGCGTTGGCGATGACCACATCGGGCACGCCTTGATCGGCCATGCACGCCTTGGCCGCGGCGATGATGCTGTGGGTGTCGCTCACATCAGCGCAATAACATTGCGCCATTT
>CANFJC010000010.1 GCA_947447245.1 Comamonadaceae bacterium | reverse complement strand
GGCGGTACCGTGGCGGTGCTGGGTAAAACAGGTCGCAACTTTGCAGCCGGTATGAGTGGCGGCATTGCCTATGTGTACGACGAAGACGGCCAGTTTGCCTCACGCTGCAACACCGCCATGGTCAGCATGGAAAAAGTCCTCACAGTGGCCGAGCAAGAAACTGCGCTTGACCGCAAAGTCTGGCACCGTGATCAAGCAGACGAAACACAATTGCACAAATTGCTAGAAGACCACCACAAGTGGACGGGCAGCCAACGCGCACGTGAGTTGCTGGACAACTGGGCGCAAGCACGTTTGAAGTTTGTGAAAGTGTTTCCGAACGAATACAAGCGCGCCTTGGGTGAAATCAATGCCCGCAAAGAAGCGGCCATTGCCAAAGCCAAGTCAACAGACACTTTGGCCGCCAGCTGAATCAAAAGAAAGAACAAGGATTTATCATGGGAAAAATCACTGGTTTCATGGAATTTGAGCGACTCGAAGAGGGCTACAAGCCCGTGGGCGAGCGCGTGAAGAACTACAAAGAATTTGTCATCGGCCTAGACGACGCACAAGCCAAAATTCAAGGCGCACGTTGCATGGACTGCGGCACACCGTTTTGCAACAGCGGTTGCCCTGTCAACAACATCATTCCTGATTTCAACGAATTGGTGTTCCAAGGCGATTGGAAAAACGCCATTGAAGTGTTGCACAGCACCAACAACTTTCCAGAGTTCACAGGTCGCATTTGCCCCGCACCTTGCGAGGCCGCTTGCACTTTGAATGTGGCGGACGATGCCGTGGGCATCAAGTCGATTGAACACGCCATCATTGACCGTGCTTGGCAAGAGGGCTGGGTCAAACCCCGCCCAGCTTCGCACAAGACGGGCAAAAAAGTGGCTGTGGTGGGCTCGGGCCCAGCAGGCATGGCAGCTGCGCAGCAATTGGCGCGCGCTGGTCACGACGTCACTTTGTTCGAAAAGAACGACCGCATTGGCGGCTTGTTGCGCTATGGCATTCCTGATTTCAAAATGGAAAAGTCACACATCGACCGCCGCGCAGAGCAATTGGTGGCCGAAGGCGTGACGCTTAAAACCGGTGTCATGGTCGGGCATTTACCCGAAGGCTCCAAAGTGACCAACTGGTCCAAAGAAACCATCAGCCCAGAGCAACTCCAAAAAGACTTCGACGCGGTGTTGTTGGCTGGCGGCTCTGAGCAATCGCGCGACTTGAACGTGCCTGGCCGCGATTTGTCGGGCATTCACTTTGCCATGGAATTCTTGCCACAGCAAAACAAAGTGAACGCTGGCGACAAGCTCAAAGACCAATTGCGCGCCGACGGCAAGCACGTCATTGTGATTGGTGGTGGCGACACCGGCAGCGACTGTGTGGGCACTTCCAACCGCCATGGCGCCAAGAGCGTCACTCAGTTTGAGGTGATGCCCCAGCCCCCCGAAGAAGAGAACCGTCCTTTGACATGGCCCTACTGGCCTTTGAAGATGCGCACCAGTTCCAGCCACGAAGAGGGTTGCACCCGAGAATTTGCCATTTCTACCCAAGAATTCATGGGTGAAAAAGGCAAAGTCACAGGTTTGAAAACCGTCGAAGTCGAATTCAAAGACGGCAAAATGGTCAACGTGCCTGGTACCGAAAAAATCTACCCCGCTGACATGGTTTTCTTGGCCATGGGCTTTGTCAACCCTGTTACGACCATTCTGGATGCGTTCGGTGTGGACAAAGACAACCGCGGCAATGCCAAAGCCAGCACCGAGTTCACAGGCGGCTATGCCACCAATGTGGCCAAGGTCTTCGCAGCTGGCGACATGCGCCGTGGCCAATCTTTGGTGGTTTGGGCCATCCGTGAAGGTCGCCAGGCTGCGCGTGCCGTCGATGAATTCTTAATGGGAAGCAGCGACTTACCCCGTTAAAATGTCTGCAGACAGGCGGCCGTGTGAATTGTCAAAACTTCACACAAGCTTCACCTGAACGCCTTATCCTCCAAAAGCCGGCGACCCCGGCTTTTGTTTTTTTCTCACATGACATTGCCCAACTCTTCACTGCTGGTCGAATTGAAAAACCTCAGCTTCGGCTACGGGGACCGCGTGATACTGAACGACCTGTCGTTTGGCATTCCGCGTGGCAAAGTCACGGCCCTGATGGGCGTGTCGGGCGGTGGTAAAACCACGGTGCTGCGTTTGATTGGCGGTCAATACCGCGCGCTCAATGGCCAGCTCACATTCGATGGCCAAGATGTGGGCCAAATGAACACCGAGCAACTTTATGCAGCGCGCAGGCGCATGGGCATGTTGTTTCAGTTTGGAGCTTTGTTCACCGACATGAACGTGTTTGACAACGTGGCGTTTCCTTTAAGAGAACACACCAAGATGTCTGAGCCCATGGTGCGCGACATTGTTTTGATGAAGCTCGATGCGGTCGGCTTGCGCGGTGCCAGAAACTTAAAGCCTTCCGAAATTTCAGGGGGCATGGGCCGACGTGTCGCCTTGGCCCGTGCCATTGCGCTAGATCCCGATCTCATGATGTACGACGAACCCTTTGCCGGCCTTGACCCTATTTCCTTGGGGACGGCTGCAAGGCTCATTCGCAGATTGAACGACAGCCTGGGCATTACCAGTGTGGTGGTGTCGCACGATGTCGACGAAACATTTCAAATTGCCGACCATGTGGTGGTCTTGGCCAATGGCAAAGTGGCAGCACAAGGCTCACCCGAGTCGCTCAGGCAAACCTCTGACCCGCTCATTCACCAATTTGTGAACGGCCTGAGCGATGGCCCTGTCCATTTCCATTACCCCGCCAAATCCATCGCTGAAGATTTCAGCAGGATCGATGCATGAACTTTTTACACCCCGCTGAACTTGGCTATGCCGTTCGTCAGAAATTGGCGGATTGGGGTTATGGCGCGCGTTTGTTCGGCCAATTGGCCATGATGTCGGGTGCATGTTTGAAACGCTTTGGCTTGGTTCGCGATCAAGTGCATTTCTTGGGCAACTATTCCTTGGCCATCATCACGGTTTCTGGCTTGTTTGTCGGATTCGTCTTGGGCTTGCAGGGCTACTACACCTTGCAGCGCTATGGGGCAGCCGATGCACTGGGCTTGTTGGTGGCCCTGAGTTTGGTGCG
Source organism: Comamonadaceae bacterium (assembly GCA_947447245.1). Taxonomy (GTDB): domain Bacteria; phylum Pseudomonadota; class Gammaproteobacteria; order Burkholderiales; family Burkholderiaceae_C; genus Limnohabitans_A. Next base: position 22,149 of record CANFJC010000010.1, on the reverse strand, counting down.
AGAACTGGGCCCTGTGGTGGCGGCGCTGTTGTTTGCAGGTCGGGCGGGGGCTTCCATCACGGCTGAAATTGGTTTGATGCGTGCAGGCGAGCAATTGACGGCTTTGGAGATGATGGCGGTTGATCCCAAGCTGCGAATTTTGGCGCCGCGTTTGTGGGGTGGCATCATTGCGCTGCCGCTTCTCACAGCTGTCTTCAGTGCCGTCGGTATTTTGGGTGGGTATTTGGTGGGGGTGCTGCTGATTGGCGTTGATGAAGGCTCATTTTGGAGTCAAATGCAAAGCGGCGTCGATGTGTTCAAAGATGTCGGCAATGGCATGATCAAGAGTTTGGTCTTTGGCGTGGCAGTGACCTTCATTGCCTTGCTGCAAGGTTATGTGGCTCAGCCAACACCCGATGGCGTGGCTTCTGCCACCACCCGAAGTGTGGTGATCTCTTCGTTGTCTGTTTTAGGACTGGACTTCATCCTCACTGTGATGATGTTCAGCATTTAAGGAGGACGTGATGCAACGTTCAAAAAATGATGTGTGGGTCGGTTTGTTTCTACTGATCGGATTGGCGGCAGTGCTTTTTCTGGCGCTGAAATCAGCCAATCTGTTGCAATACAGCTGGTCCAAAAATTACACCGTGACTGCCAAGTTTGACAACATCGGGGGCCTTAAAAAAGGCGCGGCCGTGAAAAGTGCAGGCGTGGTGGTGGGCCGTGTTGAAAACATTCAATTTGACGGCGAAAGCTTTCAAGCCAAAGTCAGTTTGGCTTTGCAAAACCAGTACGATTTTCCCAAAGACAGTTCTTTGAAAATTCTCACCAGTGGATTGCTGGGTGAGCAGTACGTGGGCATTGTGGCTGGCGCCGATGAAAAGAACTTGGTGGCGGGCGACAACATCGGGTCTACCCAATCGGCCGTGGTTTTAGAGAATTTGATCAGCCAATTTTTGTACAGCAAAGCGGCTGATCCCGCTGCCCCTACAACGGGAAGCAAATAATGAGAGTTGGCTTGTGCTTGCGCCTTGCTTTATTGATGGCTGCAACATGGTTGTTGCAAGGCTGCGCTTCACTGAAAGGCCCCGATCCAACAGACCCCCTTGAGCCTTTGAACCGAAAGGTCACGGCCTTCAACGACATGGCCGATGATGTGGTGCTCAGACCTGTTGCGGTTTTTTATGGCCAAGTGCTGCCAACGGTGGTTCGCAAAGGCATTGGCAATTTCTTCAGCAACCAGAGCGATGTCATGTCGTTCTTCAACAGCTTGGCGCAAATGAAACTCCAGGCGGCCTCCAAAAGTGCCATGCGTGTGGGCATCAACACCACCCTGGGCTTGGGCGGCATCATTGACTGGGCCACCGAATTGAAGATCGACAAACACAAAGAAGACTTTGGACAAACCATGGCGTTTTGGGGTGTTTCGTCGGGCCCTTATGTGGTCTTGCCATTTTTCGGGCCCTCCACCATTCGGGACAGCTTTGGCCTCTACATCGACAACAAAACCGATGTGAACCAACAACTGAAAGACACGGCGGCTAGAAACACACTGACCTTGTTGCGCCTGACCGACAAGCGGGAGCGTTATTTGTCCTTGTCTGACGCTGTCAAACAGGCCTCGTTAGACCCCTACACATTCACTCGGGATGCCTATTTGCAAAAGCGCTTGAACGACATTTACGACGGCAACCCGCCCATGATGGACGACTTTGAAGATCCGGACCAACCGGCGCCCATGGTGGCTCCCAACCGGCCAAGCGCCTCGGGCAATCAAATGCCCTTGCCTCAGACGCCCAAACCCTAACAGCCTTGGGGCAAAGAAGAATTGAACTTGGTGGTTTAATCAACTTTTTGGTAGCTCGCGCGTTAAAGAGTTAAACGCTCTTTATGATCTCACCCTATGAATCGCAAATTCTTCATTTATTTATGGCCTGTTGTCTGGGCCTTGGGTTTCTCCTTGAGTTCAGCTCCCGTTTTGGCGGCCGATGAGGCGCCAGACGCTTTTGTGAAACGCATTTCCAACGAAACTTTGGATGCCGTTCGTTCCGACAAAAGCATCAAGGGTGGCGACATCAACAAGATCATGCAATTGGTCGATAGCAAGTTGATGCAGCATGTCAATTTCCGCCGCATGACCGCGCTGGCCACAGGACCGGGATGGCGCAAGGCTACGCCTGAGCAGCAAGAGCGCTTGCAAGAAGAGTTCAAGTTGCTGCTCATTCGCACCTATTCCGGCGCACTCAGCCAAATCAATGACCAGTCCATTGAGATCAAGCCTTTGCGCGGTGCCACAGATGACAAAAATCTGGTGGTCCAAACCGAAATCAGAGGCAAAGGCGAGCCTATTCAGCTGGACTACCGCCTAGAAAAAACACCGGGTGAAGGTGCTGGCTGGAAAATTTTTGACCTCAATGTCTTGGGCATTTGGTTGGTTGAAAACTATCGCTCGCAATTTTCCAAAGAAATCAATGCGGGTGGCGTGGATGGCTTGATCAAGAGCTTGTCTGATCGCAACAAGTCGAATGCTAAAAAAGCCTAATACAGTGCCGCATTCGGCGCCTCATGCATGTCCGCTGCTCTTTTAATTTTGCCCCCCGATTTGCGTCACAGCAATGCCGAGGCTTGCTTGGCCAAGTTGCAGGCGCAAATCCGCAACTGCCCAGATACAGAGGTTGAAATCCAAGCTGGGCAGTTGACTGATTTCGACTCCGCAGCACTCGCAGTGCTCTTGGCTTGCCGCCGAGAAGCCGAAAGTTTGTCAAAAACTTTGAAATTCAAGCAATTCCCGGCCAAATTACGCGAATTGGCCCTGCTTTATGGGGTGTCTGAGCTCTTGGTCGAAAGCGCATGACCGTAAAATAGGGGGCTCATGCCCGCCATCTCTTTTCAATCCGTCTCCAAAACTTACCCTGCCAAAAATCCTGGCAGCCAGCCGTTCACAGCACTCAACAAAGTGAGCTTTGACATTGCTGAAGGGGAATTTTTTGGCTTGCTTGGCCCCAACGGCGCAGGTAAAACCACCCTCATCAGCATTCTGGCGGGCCTTAGCAAGGCCACAGAAGGCAGAGTCATGGTGCATGGCAAGGATGTCCAAGTGGATTACGCCCAAACGCGGCGCATGCTGGGCGTGGTGCCCCAAGAGTTGGTGTTCGACCCCTTCTTCTCAGTGCGCGAAGCCTTGCGCTTTCAATCGGGTTATTTCGGCGTTCAAAAAAATGATGCTTGGATTGACGAGTTGCTGGACAACTTGGGCCTGTTGGACAAAGCCAATTCCAACATGCGGCAACTTTCTGGCGGCATGAAAAGACGCGTCTTGGTGGCGCAGGCCTTGGTTCACAAGCCGCGGGTCATTGTGCTGGACGAACCCACTGCGGGTGTCGATGTTGAACTCAGACAAACTCTGTGGCAATTCATTGCCAAGCTCAACCGTGAAGGCCATACCGTTTTGCTCACCACGCACTATTTGGAAGAAGCAGAAGCCCTGTGTGGCCGCTTGGCCATGCTGAAACAAGGACGGGTCTTGGCTTTGGCCAGCACGTCCGAATTGTTGAAATCGGCCTCTAGCAATGTGCTGCGCTTCAAAATAGACGGTCAATTGCCCGTTGATTTGGCAGCCAAGGCGCGCATCACGGGTCGCATCGTTCAGTTTCCAGCACACGATGCCATTGAAATTGAAACCTACTTGTCGGCTGTTCGACAAGCCGGTCTGATTGCAGAGGATGTGGAAATTCGCAAGGCCGATTTGGAAGATGTCTTTTTAGACGTGATGGCCGAGGGCAAAGCATGAACGGCTGGCGCATGTTGTTGTACAAAGAGGTGTTGCGCTTTTGGAAGGTTGCCTTCCAAACCATTGCTGCACCCGTTTTGACTTCGGTCTTGTACATGATGATTTTTGGCCATGTCTTAGAAGATCATGTGAAGGTCTACGACAACGTGCCCTACACGGCATTTTTGTTGCCCGGCCTGATCATGATGAGCGTTTTGCAAAATGCTTTTGCCAACAGCTCGTCCAGCTTGGTGCAAAGCAAAATCATGGGCAACATTGTTTTCTTGCTGCTCACTCCCTTGTCGCACTGGCACTGGTACGTGGCCTATGTGGGGTCTTCCATGTTGCGCGGTTTGGCGGTGGGCTTTGGTGTCTTTGCCGTCACGGTGTGGTTTGCGCCCTTGCAGTACCATGCGCCCGTTTGGATTTTGGTGTTTGCCGTTTTGTGTGCCGGCCTCTTGGGTGCGTTGGGATTGGTTGCAGGTCTTTGGTCTGAAAAATTTGACCAAATGGCTGCTTTTCAAAGTTTTGTGATCATGCCCATGACCTTCTTGTCGGGCGTTTTCTATTCCATTCATTCCTTGCCTGCGTTTTGGCAAGGCTTGAGTCATTTAAACCCTTTCTTTTACATGATTGATGGTTTCAGATACGGCTTTTTTGGCCAAAGCGATGTCTCGCCTTGGACCAGTTTGGCAGTGGTTTCTGTGGCCATGTTGGCCGTCAGTACCCTGGCCATTCAATTGCTCAAATCAGGCTACAAAATCAGAGGCTGATGCCATCTTCCTTGAACTGAAAAAAATGACCGCAGAACAAATTCAAACCATGATCGCCGCGGGGCTGTCATGCCAGCACCTCACCGTCGATGGCGACGGTCGCCATTGGCAAGCTGTGGTGGTATCCACCCAATTTGAAGGCCTGCGCCTGATTGCGCGCCATCAAAAGGTTTACGCCACTTTGGGCAACAAAATGCAAAACGATGAAGTTCATGCTTTGTCGATGAAAACTTTCACGCCTGCTGAATGGGCCAAAGCGCAAGCCTGATCATCGGTCAAAGCCCACGCACGCATCCTGTTACTCAAACTCAAAAATGGACAAACTCATCATTCGTGGCGGTCATTCTTTGAATGGCGACATTGAAATTTCTGGTGCCAAAAATGCCGCCTTGCCCGAACTCTGTGCGGCTTTGCTAACCGACCAGGAGGTCGTGCTTCGCAATGTGCCTAAGTTGCAAGATGTCAGGACCATGCTGAAACTCATTCGAAACATGGGCGTGACTTGCCTGCATGCAGAAGACGGCAGCGTGACATTGAACGCGGGTGCACTGAACAAGCCCGAAGCGCCCTACGAGATGGTGAAAACCATGCGCGCTTCTGTGCTGGCGCTGGGCCCATTACTAGCGCGTTTTGGACATGCTCGCGTCTCATTGCCTGGTGGGTGTGCGATTGGTTCTCGGCCAGTCGATCAACACATCAAAGGCTTGCAGGCCATGGGCGCGAAGATCGTGGTCGAGCACGGTTACATGGTGGCGGGCTTGACCAACGGACGCACGCGCTTAAAAGGCGCACGCATTGCCACCGACATGGTGACAGTCACGGGCACAGAAAACTTTTTGATGGCTGCGGCACTGGCCGAAGGTGAAACAGTTTTGGAAAATGCGGCCCAAGAACCAGAAATTCCTGATTTGGCCGAAATGCTCATTGAAATGGGTGCCAAGATTGAAGGCCACGGTACCAGCCGAATTCACATTCAAGGGGTTGAGAAACTCAAGGGCTGCCATCATGCCGTTGTGGCCGATCGAATTGAAGCTGGCACATTCTTGTGCGCAGTAGCGGCCACTGGCGGCGATGTGGTGTTGAAGCATGCGCGCGGAGATCACCTCGATGCAGTCATAGAAAAACTGCGAGATGCTGGCGCGCAAATTGAAGTGGGTTCTGGCTTTGTTCGCGTGAAATCACAAGGCCGCTTGAAGGCCCAAAGCTTTCGCACCACCGAATACCCTGGCTTTCCAACCGACATGCAAGCCCAGTTCATGGCTTTGAACTGCATATCTGAAGGCACCAGCAAAGTGACTGAAACCATTTTTGAAAATCGTTTCATGCACGTCAATGAATTGGTTCGCTTGGGTGCCAACATTCAAATTGACGGTAAAGTTTCGGTGGTCCAAGGCGTGACCCAATTGTCAGGTGCCATTGTGATGGCCACCGATTTACGGGCTTCAGCCAGTTTGGTCATTGCCGGCTTGGTGGCGGAAGGCGAAACCATTGTTGACCGCATTTACCACCTTGACCGTGGCTACGATCGCATGGAAGAGAAGTTGCGCAAAGTGGGCGCGCAAATAGAACGTTCGAAGTCATCACAGGAACTGACATGATCACCTTGGCCTTGTCCAAAGGACGAATTTTTGATGAAACACTGCCGCTCTTGAAAGCGGCGGGCATTGAAGTGCTGGAAGATCCAGAAACTTCTCGCAAACTCATTTTGCCCACCAACCAGGCAGGCGTGCGAGTGGTCTTGGTTCGCGCCACCGATGTGCCGACTTATGTGGAATATGGCGGCGCTGATTTGGGCGTCACGGGCAAAGACACGCTCATTGAGCATGGCGGTCATGGGCTTTACCAGCCCTTGGATTTGCAAATTGCCAAGTGCCGCATGAGCGTGGCTGTGCGTGCCGATTTCGATTACGCAACGGCCGTGAAATCTGGCTCGCGCCTTAAAGTGGCCACCAAATACACCAGCATCGCGCGTGAATTTTTTGCGCAAAAAGGGGTGCACGTTGACCTGATCAAGCTCTATGGCAGCATGGAGTTGGCGCCGCTCACAGGTTTGGCCGACGCCATTGTTGACTTGGTTTCCACGGGCAGTACCTTGAAAGCCAATCACCTGATTGAAGTCGAGCGCATCATGGACATCAGCTCCAGGTTGGTGGTCAATCAAGCCTCGCTGAAATTGAAACAAGAACCTATTCGCGCCATCATTGATGCTTTTGCGAGTGCCGTGGCAGCGCGTGCTGCTGCCAAAGCATAAGGCCAGCTGCGCCCTATTCTGAACAGCACGACCTCACCACAAGAGATTAGATCCATGACCTCGCCAGTTGCCAAAGCTTTGCGTTTGAAAACGACCGATTCGGATTTTGAAGCCGCATTTCAAAAGCGCTTGCATTGGTCTGCTGATGCCGACGAAGCCATTGAATCGCGCGTGGCTGAAATCTTGGCCGATGTGAAGCAAGGTGGCGACCTCGCAGTCTTGGCCTACACAGAGCGCTTTGATGGCTTAAAGGCCAACAGCATGCAGGAATTGGTGCTGACGCAAGCAGAATTGAAGGCGGCGTTTGAGTCTTTGCCTGGGGTGCAAAGAGACGCATTGCAAGCCGCCGCCAAACGCGTGCGAAGCTACCACGAAGCGCAGAAAAAAGCCTCTGGTGAAAGCTGGTCTTACAAAGATGAAGACGGTACTTTGCTAGGGCAAAAAGTCACGCCCCTTGACCGTGTTGGTATTTATGTGCCGGGCGGAAAGGCTGCTTACCCGTCGTCCGTTTTGATGAACGCCATCCCTGCACACGTTGCCGGTGTTGAAGAGATTATCATGGTGGTTCCCACGCCCCAGGGCGTGAAAAATCCTTTGGTCTTGGCTGCTGCTTATGTGGCTGGTGTGTCCCGCGCCTTCACCATTGGTGGAGCACAGGCTGTGGCTGCTTTGGCATTTGGCACTGACACCGTCCCCAAGGTTGACAAAATAACGGGACCCGGCAACGCCTATGTGGCCAGCGCCAAAAAGCGCGTGTTTGGCGCTGTAGGCATTGACATGATTGCAGGCCCTAGCGAAATTTTGGTCTTGGCCGATGGCACGACGCCGCCTGAGTGGGTGGCCATGGATTTGTTCTCTCAAGCCGAGCACGATGAGTTGGCGCAAAGCATATTGCTCTGCCCCGATGCCGATTACATTGACAAAGTGCAAGCTGCCATCGATCGGTTGCTGCCCACTTTGCCACGCGCAGCCATCATCGCCAAATCCATGAACGATCGCGGTGCGCTCATTCAAACCCGCAGCATGCAAGAGGCCTGCGAGATCAGCAATCGCATCGCCCCTGAGCACTTGGAAGTGTCCAGTCGCAACCCCCATGAATGGGAGCCCTTGCTCAAGCATGCGGGCGCTATTTTCTTGGGCGCATACACCAGCGAGTCTTTGGGTGATTACTGCGCGGGACCTAACCATGTGCTGCCCACCAGTGGCACTGCGCGCTTTTCTTCACCATTAGGTGTTTACGATTTTCAAAAACGCTCTAGCCTCATTGAAGTCAGTGAGAAGGGCGCACAAACCCTGGGCAAAATTGCTGCCGAACTGGCTTACGGCGAAGGCTTGCAAGCGCACGCCCGTGCAGCCGAGTTGCGCTTGAACCCCGTGCCACCTCAAAGAGAAACACCATGAGCGACCAACCAAACTCAAGCGCTGGCTCGCAGCCATCGACAAGCCCTTGGTTAAAACACATTCGCCAAGATGTGCAGTCCATGCATGCCTATGCCATTCAAGATTCAAGCGGCATGGTCAAGCTAGACGCCATGGAGAATCCTTTCAGCTTGCCCCCTGGATTGCAAAAGCAATTGGGCGAGCGTCTGGGTGCTTTGGCCCTCAATCGTTATCCTGGTGATCGCGTCAATGTGTTGCGTGCTGAATTGGCCCAATATGCGCACATGCCAGAAGGCTTTGACATCATGCTGGGCAATGGCTCTGATGAACTCATCACGCTTCTTTCTGTGGCCTGTGATGTGCCCGGGGCCAGCTTTTTGGCGCCACTGCCAGGCTTTGTGATGTACGCCATGAGTGCGCAATTGCAAGGTGTGACTTTTCACGGTGTGCCATTGACTGCCAACTTCGAGTTGGACGAAGCGGCCATGTTGAGCGCCATTGCAACGCACAAACCTGCGGTGGTTTATTTGGCTTACCCCAACAATCCAACAGGCACTTTGTGGGATGCCGATGTCATCGAGCGCATTGTGCTGGCGCAAGGCCAACAAGGCGGTTTGGTGGTGATGGACGAGGCCTATCAGCCGTTTGCAAGCCGAACCTATGTCGACCGTTTGGCGCGCCATGGCCACGTGCTGCTCATGCGCACCTTGTCCAAATTTGGTTTGGCAGGTGTTCGTCTAGGTTACATGATGGGCCCCAAGGCCTTGATTGCCGAAATCGACAAAGTTCGCCCGCCTTACAACATCAGCGTTTTGAACTGTGAATGCGCGCTGTTTGCGTTGGAACATGCCGATGTGTTTGCAGCCCAAGCGGTTGAAATTCGACAAGAACGAGAAAAACTCAGCCAGTCATTGGCGGTTTTACCGGGTGTTCATGTTTTCCCAAGCCAAGCCAATATGCTCTTGGTTCGTATGCCAGACGCCACAAAGTGCTTCGAAGGTATGAAGATGAAAGGCATTTTGGTCAAGAACGTTTCTAAAATGCACCCATTGCTCACCAACTGTTTGCGCCTCACTGTCGGAACCTCCGCAGAAAACGCACGCATGTTGGCAGCACTCAAGGAATCTTTATGAGCACACCTCGCGTTGCAGAAGTCACGCGCAAAACTGCAGAAACTCAAATCAGAGTCAAAGTCAATTTGGACGGCACCGGTCAAGCCAGCTTGTCTACGGGCATTGGTTTTTTTGACCACATGCTTGATCAAATTGCACGCCATGGCCTCATCGACTTGGAAATTGAAGCCAAGGGTGACTTGCACATTGACGGTCATCACACGGTTGAAGATGTCGGTATCACTTTGGGCCAAGCCGTGGCAAAAGCGGTGGGCGATAAAAAAGGACTGCGTCGTTATGGCCACGCCTATGTGCCGCTAGACGAAGCTTTGTCGCGCGTGGTCATTGACTTTTCGGGCCGTCCCGGTTTGGTCAATCATGTGCCATTCACCAGCGGCATGGTGGGCGGCTTTGACACACAGCTCATGCACGAATTTTTCCAAGGCTTCGTCAATCACGCCTTGGTCACCCTGCACATTGACAACTTGCGTGGCGACAATGCGCACCACCAAGCCGAAACCGTTTTCAAAGCTTTTGCGCGGGCGCTGCGTGCAGCGCTTGAAATTGATCCTCGTTCTGTTGGCGTCATTCCTTCAACCAAGGGTTCGCTCTGAGCATGTCCCCCAATTCTGTGGCGGTGGTGGATTACGGCATGGGCAATTTGCGTTCAGTGGCCCAAGCGGTCATTCATGCCGCTCAAGACACTGGCGTGGAAGTGAAGATCACTTCGAACCCTCAGGATGTGCGAGACGCCACTCGCGTGGTGCTACCCGGTCAAGGGGCCATGCCAGATTGCATGCGCGAATTGCGCGATTCGGGTTTGCTTGAGGCGGTGCTAGATGCGGCAGCCAAAAAGCCTTTGTTTGGTGTTTGCGTTGGCATGCAGATGTTGCTGGACCACAGCGATGAGGGCGATGTGCAAGGGCTTGGCCTTCTCCCTGGCAAGGTGGTCAAGTTTGATCTGGCCGGCAAGACGCAGGCCGATGGCAGTCGCTTCAAAGTGCCTCAAATGGGATGGAATCAGGTCAATTTCTGCCATCATGAGGGTGTTCAGCATCCGGTTTGGGGCCATATCCCCAATGGCAGCTATTTCTATTTTGTACACAGTTTTTACGCAAAACCCGATAATGCAAGCCATGTTGCAGCACAAACTGACTACGGTGGGCTTTTTGCTTGTGCCATTGCGCGCGATAATTTGTTTGCAACGCAGTTTCACCCAGAAAAAAGTGCCGACCAAGGTTTGGCCCTTTATCGGAATTTTTTGCACTGGCAACCCTGATTTTTCTGACCATTTTTCCAATTTCATTTTTCTTCACTCTAGCGCTACCCCTTAGCCATGATTCTGATACCTGCAATTGATCTCAAAGACGGCCATTGCGTTCGCCTCAAACAAGGCGACATGGACCAAGCCACCACTTTCGGTGAGGACCCTGCGGCCATGGCCCAAAGCTGGCTCGACAAAGGTGCAAGGCGCTTGCACTTGGTCGACCTCAATGGTGCTTTTGCTGGCAAGCCGCAAAATTTCGCGGCCATCAAATCCATCCTCAAAGCTGTGGGGGGCGAAATTCCCGTTCAGTTGGGTGGTGGCATTCGCGATCTCGATACCATCGAAAAATACATCGATGGCGGTTTGCGCTACGTCATCATTGGCACGGCCGCCGTCAAAAACCCCGGTTTCTTGCGCGATGCCTGCAGCGCCTTTGGGGGGCACATCATTGTGGGCCTCGATGCCAAAGACGGCAAAGTGGCCACAGACGGTTGGAGCAAACTGACGGGCCACGAAGTGGTCGACCTGGCCAAAAAATTTGAAGACTGGGGCGTCGAGTCCATCATCTACACCGACATTGGCCGCGACGGCATGTTGAGTGGCATCAACATCGAAGCCACTGTGAAGTTGGCCCAAGCCCTCACCATTCCGGTCATTGCCTCTGGCGGCTTGTCCAACATGGCCGACATCGAGCAGCTTTGTGCTGTGGAAGATGAAGGCGTAGAAGGCGTGATTTGCGGCCGAGCCATTTACTCTGGCGACCTTGACTTCCAAGCAGCCCAGGCACGGGCAGATGAACTTAACGACTGATTTTTTTCAAGGCCATGCAGGTTGGCGCTGGTCATTGCCTCAAGGCGACAGCGTGTTTGTGGCAGCGCAGGGTGCTCAGGCCTTGTCTTGGCAGACTGGCGGTTGCGAGCGTTTGTATTTAAGCCCTGCTGCCGCATGTGACGGCACCACAGCCATACGCGGTGGCATTCCAGTTTGCTTTCCGCAATTCAACCAGCGCGGCGCATTGCCCAAACATGGCTTTGCGCGCAACATGGTTTGGCGCGTGCTGGCCGAACAAAGTCAGGGGCCAGACAAAGTGTTTGAGCTCTCAGGCAACGCTCAAACCCAAGCCATGTGGCCTTTTCAATTCAAAGCGCAACTCAAGGTATCGCTGGCTGCTCAAAGTTTGAAGATTCAATTCAACGTTCAAAATCTAGGGCATCAAACGCTTAGCTTCACGGGCGCCTTGCACACCTACTTTGCCGTGAATCACATTGACCAGGTCAGCTTGCATGGCCAAGCCCATCAAGCAGAGTGGAATGCTGTGAACGACACGCACCAAGCGTGCTCAGGCCAACTCACATTCAAAAGCGAATTTGATCGGGTCTACGACGTCACTTCGAAAAATCAGCCCACCTGGGTTTTGCACGACGGCCATGAACAACTGCACATTTCACAAAGCGATTCATGGGGCCAAAGTGTGGTTTGGAATCCGGGTGCCGAAAAATGCAGTCAACTTACAGACATGCCTGCACTAGGCTATCAACGCATGTTGTGCGTTGAAGCCGCCCGCGTCACATCTTCCATCGAAGTCCCGCCTTTCCAGCAATGGGAAGCTTGGCAACAATTGACAGTCTCAACACCATGCTAGCCAAACGCATCATTCCTTGCCTTGACGTCACGGGCGGCCGCGTGGTCAAAGGCGTTAACTTTGTTGAACTTCGCGATGCAGGCGACCCGGTCGAAATTGCCGCCAGGTACAACCAACAAGGCGCCGATGAGCTCACCTTTTTGGACATTACCGCCACCAGCGATGGCCGCGATCTGATTCTTCACATCATTGAAGCGGTGGCCTCACAGGTTTTCATTCCACTCACAGTGGGCGGTGGTGTCAGAACGGTTGAAGATGTGCGCCGATTGCTCAATGCCGGCGCCGACAAAACCAGTTTCAACTCAGCTGCCATTGCCAACCCGCAAGTCATTCGCGATGCGTCGCAAAAATACGGCGCACAGTGCATCGTGGTGGCCATCGATGCCAAACGCCGTCATGGCGAACAGCTCACATTGCGCGGCGAAGGCTGGGACGTTTACAGCCATGGCGGCCGGCAAAACACCGGTTTAGACGCTGTGCAGTGGGCGACCAAGATGGCCGAATTTGGCGCGGGCGAAATTTTGCTCACCAGCATGGACCGCGACGGCACCAAGTCAGGTTTTGATTTGGCCCTGACCAAAGCCGTGAGCGACGCGGTGCAAGTGCCCGTCATTGCTTCTGGCGGCGTGGGCAATTTGGACCATCTGGCCGATGGCGTGCAGCAGGGCGGGGCCGATGCCGTGCTGGCCGCCAGCATTTTTCACTATGGCGAATACACCGTCCAGCAAGCCAAGCAGCGCATGCGCGAGCGGGGTATTCCTGTTCGTTTGTAAGCCAACGCGGGCCCAAGGCTTCCACTAGTGGTAGATTCACCCCATGAAATGGCTTGATCAAATTAAATGGGACGCGCAGGGCTTGGTGCCCGTCATCGCCCAAGAAGTCAGCACGGGTGATGTGCTGATGTTCGCTTGGATGAACCGAGAGGCGCTTGAAAAAACCGCCGAGCTCAAGCGCGCGGTGTATTTCAGCCGATCACGCAACAAACTTTGGTTCAAAGGCGAAGAGTCGGGTCACGTGCAAACCGTGCACGACATGCGATTGGATTGCGACAACGATGTGGTGCTCCTCAAAGTGACGCAATTGGGACATGAGCCCGGCATTGCATGCCATACCGGCCGTCACAGTTGTTTCTTCCAGTCCCATCAAAATGGCGAATGGGTCGCCACCGAGCCGGTCTTGAAAGACCCTGAATCTATTTACAAGTGAGCACTCGTTGCCAAAATCATGAGTTCAACCGATGCTTTGGCCCGCTTAGCGGCCGTGATTGAAAGTCGCAAACCGGCCAACGGCGGCGACCCCGAAAAAAGCTATGTGGCGCGTTTGCTGCACAAAGGCCCCGACGCTTTTTTGAAAAAAATTGGCGAGGAAGCCACAGAAACAGTGATGGCTGCCAAAGACATGGACCACGGCGGCGATGCTCACAAGCTGGTGGGCGAAGTGGCTGACTTGTGGTTTCACAGCATGATTGCCTTGGCGCACTATGGTTTGTCGCCCGCCGATGTGGTGGCCGAACTCAGCCGGCGTGAGGGCTTGAGTGGCCTGGAGGAAAAAGCCCTGCGCAAAGCAGAACAACGTGAACAATCAGGTGAATGATGCAAGACCCTAACTGCCTCTTCTGCAAAATCATTGTAGGAAAAATCCCATCTAAAAAAGTCTACGAAGACGAGCATGTGTATGCCTTCCATGACATTGCACCTTGGGCGCCGATCCATTTCTTGATGGTTCCCAAGCTGCATATTCCTTCAATGGCTCAAATAACCCCAGAACATTCGGCCTTAATGGGGCATTTATTGGCCTTGGCCCCCAAACTGGCTTTGGAACAGGGCTGCCGCCCTTACCCAGAGGGTGGTTACAGAATTGTGACCAACACGGGCGCCGAAGGTGGGCAAGAAGTTCACCATTTGCATTTCCATGTCATGGGCGGGCCACGCCCTTGGCTTCGGGGTTAAACGCTTAGAATCACCAATCATTGTTAGGAGACATCCATGGGTTCATTTTCTATTTGGCACTGGCTGATTGTTTTGCTGATCGTGGTCATGGTTTTTGGCACTAAAAAGCTGAAAAACATGGGTTCTGATCTGGGCGGTGCTGTCAAAGGATTCAAAGACGGCATGAAAGATGCCAATGGCAATCCGACCACCGAAGAAAAACCAGCCGGTCAAGTAGCCGCTTCGACCACGGCTGAAAAAACCACGATCGACGTGGAAGCCAAGACAAAGTCCTGATTTGATCGATCTCGGCATTTCCAAAATAGCCCTCATCGGGGTGGTGGCGCTGATCGTCATCGGCCCCGAGAAGTTGCCGCGCGTGGCGCGAACTTTGGGCAACCTCATGGGCAAGGCCCAGCGCTACATCGCCGATGTGAAAGCGGAGGTCAACCGCACCATGGATTTGGATGAACTGAAAAAAATGAAGGAAACGATGGAAAGTGCTGCGCGGGACGTAGAAGGTTCTGTTCAGACCACAGCCATCGACTTTGAAAAACAGTGGAATGACACCACAGCAGGCCTGGCCACAGAAACGAATCACACGCCGTGGGAGCCGCCACCGCCTGTGTACAAACATCCTGGCAAAAAATTTCGTTTGAAGCAGGCCGCAGTGCCTCAGTGGTACAAATCGCGTGCGGGTGTGCGAACCAAAACATTGTCGGGTGCAGCCAGAGTGGCGCGCTATCGACCCACCAGGTTAGGTTAATTCTCAGTGTCCGATCCAACACCTAAATCTGAAGACGAACTGGCTGGCACCGAACAGCCTTTTGTCACGCATTTGATTGAGTTGCGCGACAGGTTGGTTCGCGCCATGGCCAGCATTGGTATTGCGGCTGCCATTTTGGCCTTTTTCCCCGGGCCTGCAGAGCTTTACGATTTGCTGGCCGCCCCCTTGGTGGCCAATTTGCCTGCAGGAACCACCTTGATTGCCACCTCGGTCATCTCACCTTTCATGGTGCCGCTGAAAATTTTGCTCATGGCCGCATTTTTGTTGGCCTTGCCTGTGGTTCTCTATCAAATGTGGGCCTTCATTGCCCCTGGCCTGTACACCCATGAAAAACGCTTGGTCATGCCCTTGGTCATTTCCAGTACCTTGTTGTTTTTCATAGGCGTGGCATTTTGTTATTTCTTTGTCTTTGGACAGGTGTTCAAATTCATTCAAAGCTTTGCCCCCAAAAGCATCACGGCTGCACCTGACATTGAAGCCTATCTGGGCTTTGTGTTGAACATGTTCTTGGCCTTTGGTTTGGCCTTTGAGGTGCCTATCGCGGTGGTGGTTTTGGCGCGTTTGAACGTGGTCACCATTGAAAAACTCAAAGATTTTCGGGGTTACTTTGTGGTTTTGGCTTTTGTCATTGCCGCAGTCGTCACACCCCCTGACGTCGTCTCACAGTTGGCATTGGCCATACCCATGTGTTTGCTCTACGAATTGGGCATTTGGGCGGCGCAAGTTTTCATCAAACACACGCAAGCGCCCAAAGAAGAAGAGACCGCCACTTAAAGCCAGCGCTTGATGGCGCTGAGCCATGCTGTGTTGTGTTAAGGGCGCACTGGCCGTGTGCCCGGTGTTACCTGAATTTCAATCAATTTGCCATTGCGCTGCACCGACAAGTTGGCCACTTCGCCTGGCTTTAAGGCCGCCACGCGAGTGAGCATTTCAGGCACATCGGCAACCCCTTCTCCTGCCACTTTCAAAATCAAATCGCCCGGTTGAATGCCGGCCTTGGCGGCGGGGCTGTTTTGCAAAACCCCATTGATCAAAACACCTTGTGGCAATGCACCCGTTGATTTGTCCTTGGCGATGCCAAAGCTCTCAGCAATTTCAGCCGTCAAGGGACGCGGCTCAACACCTATCCAGCCCCGCGTGACTTTGCCGTCTTTGATCAGGGCAGCCATGATCTGTGTGGCCGTGGAAACGGGTACCGCAAAGCCAATGCCCATGTTGCCACCCGAGCGTGAATAAATGGCCGTGTTGATGCCCATGAGCAAACCATTGGCGTCCACCAAAGCGCCGCCAGAATTGCCGGGATTGATGGCCGCATCGGTTTGAATGAAATTTTCAAAGGTGTTGATGCCCAACTGCTTGCGCCCCAAGGCGCTCACAATGCCCGAGGTCACGGTTTGACCCACACCAAAGGGATTGCCAATGGCCAATACGGCATCGCCCACTTGCAGACTTTCCATTTGGCCCAGCACGATGGTGGGCAGTTTGGGTAAGTCAATTTTCAGCAAAGCCAAATCCGTTTCGGAATCTGTGCCAATCACTTTGGCCATGGCGGTTCGACCATCGTTCAGGACAACTTCAATGGCTTCTGCGCCTTCAATGACATGGTGGTTGGTCAGGATATAGCCCTCTGAACTGACAATCACGCCACTGCCCATCCCGCCGCCATTTGGCTCTTCTTCAGGCCCTTCAAAAAAACGAAACCAAGGATCAGCGCGGCGCGCTTTGCTTTTCGCCTTTTGCTGCACATTGATGCTCACAACAGCTGGCGCGGCTTTTTGGGCGGCTTGTCTGAAACTGCCTCCCGGCATCGCGTCTTGACTGCCCTCCATGCGGGCCTGCGTGAAAGCAATCGTCTTGGCGCTTCCTTGGCCCTTTAGCCAACCCGGCTGGAGCGTCGCAACGACAAACCAAGCGGCCAGAATGACCGTCACCGATTGGGAAAACAAAAGCCAAATTCTTTTCATGATTCGCATTGTGGCCTGAACTTGAATTGCACGCATTGGTTTAGAGTTGGATCACAATAGACCTTCAAGCAAATTGAGACAGACACGTCAGATTTCAAGGTGTTCATTTCAAAAAGCGCCTATCCAAAGCCATTTATGTCGACATTGCCACCTATCGCTATCACGCCAGGAGATCCATGCGGCATCGGCCCTGAAATCATTGCGCGTGCATTTCTAATCGATGCCTTGTTGCCCCAAGCCATGCCTGTCACGCAGGCATGTTTTGTGGCTGGCGATGAACGGGTGATGCAAAAAGCAATCAACTTGATTGATCCTCAAGCACGTCATCTCAAGTTACAAGTGATTCAAAAGCCAACGCAAGCGCTGAATGTGCCCGTGGGTGTCATCCCTGTTTTGCAAGTTGCGACATTGGCAACAGAACTGCCATACGGAAAAATCCATGCCGAGGCAGGTCGATTTGCTGGGCAATGTGTGGTGTGGGCCGCGCAGGCTGCACTTCGAAAAGACATTGCCGCCTTGGTCACTGCGCCGCTGCACAAAGAAGCACTTTCTGCAGCGGGTTCTCCGTTCAATCAGTTTCCGGGCCATACCGAGTTGCTGCAGTTCGAGGCTGCCAATTTCTCAGGCGCAAGCATGTCTGACATGCCCGTGAGAATGATGTTGGCCAACGATGAATTGCGAGTCGTGTTAGTGAGTATTCACGTGTCCTTGCGCCAAGCCCTTGACGCTGTGACTTATGACGAGGTGCTTGAAAGCCTTCGCATTGCCCATCAGTCTCTCAGTCTGTTGTTGGGACGCGCTCCCAGAATAGCAGTGTCAGGGCTCAACCCGCACGCCGGTGAGGGGGGCTTGTTTGGCCTAGAGGAAATCGAAATCATTGAGCCAGCCATCGCTCAAGCCCAATCTGAGGGCATTTTGGCTCTGGGGCCTTATGCGCCAGACACTGTTTTCATGCGTGCGCGGCAAAAGCCAGGTGTCGATGCTGAAATGGATGTGGTTTTGGCCATGTACCACGATCAGGGCCTCATTCCCGTCAAATACATGGGCCTAGAGCAGGGGGTCAATGTCACCCTCGGTTTGCCTTTGGTGCGAACCAGCCCCGATCACGGCACGGCATTTGACATTTCGGGGCAGGGCCTGGCTGACCCTTCCAGCATGGTTGCTGCCATCCGAATGGCGCGCCAATTGATTCCCTGAGTCGATGCAGGGTCTAGAAATGGCCCCCCGCAGTCGGCTACAATCTGCGGTTAACCCTGATATCGATTCGCTAGAGGATTTTCATGAGTGATACCCCAGTCGACAACAGCAAAAGGACGTGGCTAATTGCCTCTACTTGTGCTGGCGCAGTAGGCGCAGGCTTCGTCGCCACACCCTTTGTCAGCACTTTCCAGCCATCCGAGCGCGCTAAAGCCGCTGGTGCTGCCGTTGAAGTTGATATTTCCGAAGTCAAACCCGGTGAGAAGCTCACCGTCGAATGGCGCGGCAAACCCGTGTGGATCATGCGCCGCACCACCGAACAAGTGGAAGCCTTGAAGAAGTTGGATGGTCAATTGGCCGATCCAGCGTCTAATCGCCAAGCTTACCCAACGCCCGAATACGCTAAAAACGCACACCGCTCTATCAAGCCCGAGTTCATGGTGGCGGTTGGCATTTGCACCCATTTGGGTTGCTCGCCAGGCGACAAATTTCAATCAGGCGCTCAACCTTCTTTGCCAGACGATTGGCAAGGCGGTTTCTTGTGCGCTTGCCACGGATCTACCTTTGACTTGGCTGGCCGCGTGTTCAAAAACAAGCCCGCACCCGACAACTTGGAAGTGCCACCGCACATGTACCTGTCCGACAGCAAGTTGCTGATCGGTGAAGACAAGAAGGCTTGAGGCGAACCATCATGGCTGAATTCAAGGAAATCTCTCCCAACGCCCCTGCTGGCGAAAAATTCATGAACTGGGTCGACAACCGCTTCCCAGCGACTTCGTTGTTCAAAGCTCACATGAGCGAGTACTACGCATCCAAAAATTTGAACATTTGGTATGTGTTTGGCGCTTTGTCATTGCTGGTGCTGGTGATCCAAATCGTCACCGGTATTTTCTTGGTGATGCATTACAAACCAGATGCCAATCTTGCTTTTGCATCGGTTGAATACATCATGCGTGATGTGCCTTGGGGTTGGCTCATTCGTTACATGCACTCCACAGGCGCTTCTGCGTTTTTCATTGTGGTGTACCTGCACATGTTCCGCGGCCTCATGTATGGCAGCTATCGCAAGCCACGTGAATTGGTCTGGATTTTTGGCTGCGCCATCTTCTTGTGCCTCATGGCCGAAGCTTTCATGGGCTACTTGCTGCCTTGGGGACAAATGTCCTATTGGGGCGCTCAGGTGATCGTCAACTTGTTCTCTGCCATCCCCTTCATCGGCCCCGATTTGGCTTTGCTCATTCGCGGCGATTTCGTGGTGGGCGATGCGACTTTGAACCGCTTCTTCAGCTTCCACGTCATTGCAGTGCCATTGGTTTTGTTGGGCTTGGTGGTGGCGCACATCATTGCTTTGCACGAAGTGGGCTCGAACAACCCGGATGGCGTTGAAATCAAGGCGCCCGGTGCCCCCAAAGACGCACACGGCCACCCCTTGGATGGCATTCCTTTCCACCCTTACTACACGGTGCACGACATCTTCTCTGTCAGCATCTTCCTGATGGTGTTCACAGCCATTGTGTTTTTCGCGCCTGAGTTTGGCGGCTACTTCTTGGAGTACAACAACTTCATCCCAGCCGACCCCCTCAAGACGCCTTTGCACATTGCCCCTGTTTGGTACTTCACGCCTTACTACTCGATGCTTCGCGCCATCACCGGCGAAATGATGTATGTCCTCATCGCGTGTGTCTTACTGGGTGCATTTTTGGCGGTCAAAAATAACAAATTGCCAAGCGTGATCAAAGCTGGCGTCATGGGTGGTGCTGTGCTTATTTCTGCCCTCATGTACGGTATTGATGCCAAGTTTTGGGGTGTGGTGGTCATGGGTGGCGCGGTTGTCATCATGTTCTTCTTGCCATGGCTCGACTACAGCCCGGTCAAATCCATTCGTTACCGTCCCGACTGGCACAAGTATGTTTACGCCGTGTTCGTGATTGACTTCTTGATCTTGGGCTATTTGGGCGTGCAACCGCCTTCACCGATCGGCGAGCGTGTTTCTCAAGTGGGCACCTTGTTCTACTTCGGCTTCTTCTTGCTCATGCCTTGGTGGAGCAAGTTGGGTACACCCAAGCCTGTGCCTGACCGCGTCGTTTTTGTTGCGCACTAAGCCCAGGAGTACATGAAAATGAAAATGATTCAAAAATTTGTGCTGGGTTTGTGTGTTGCATTGGCCGCCATTTCAGGTGCCTATGCAGCGGGTGGCAATGCCATTGCTTGGGACAAAGCACCTGTTAAAACCAACGACTTAGGCTCTTTGCAAAATGGCGCCAAGCTGTTTGTGAACTATTGCCTCAACTGCCACTCTGCAGCCTTCATGCGTTACAACCGCTTGCAAGACATTGGTTTAACCAACCAACAGATCAAAGACAATCTTTTGTTCGCCACTGACAAAGTGGGCGACACCATGAAGTCCAACATTGATCCCAAGCAAGCCAAAGACTGGTTTGGCGCTGTGCCGCCCGACCTCACTTTGGTGGCGCGTTCACGTTCTGGTCATGGTGGCACAGGTGCAGACTACCTCTACACCTACCTGCGCACCTACTACCGCGATGAAGCCAAGCCAACAGGCTGGAACAATTTGGCTTTCCCCAATGTGGGTATGCCCAACCCGCTTTGGGAATTGCAAGGCGAGCGCATGCCGGTCTATGAAGAGCGTCAAGAGCACGGCCACACCACGCAAATTTTCACTGGTTGGAAAACAGTCAAGCCAGGTACTTTGACACCTTTGCAGTACGACCAAGCCGTGGGTGATTTGGTCAACTACTTGCAATGGATGTCTGAGCCTGTCCAAAATACCCGTGTTCGCATTGGCGTTTGGGTCTTGATTTTCTTGTCCATCTTTACTTTCATTGCGTGGCGCTTGAACGCCGCTTACTGGAAAGACATCAAGTAACTCGTGATTCGGGCTTTGGCCCGAATTGATGGAGTGGGCAGGCCCGCCAACCCGGTGGCTTCCCACTCTTTTTGATTTTTAGGAGCCTTCACCATGATGGTGCTTTATTCAGGAACAACCTGCCCTTTTTCTCACCGTTGCCGCTTTGTGCTGTTTGAAAAAGGCATGGACTTTGAAATCCGCGATGTCGATCTGTACAACAAGCCAGAAGACATCAACGTCATGAACCCCTATGGCCAAGTGCCCATCTTGGTGGAACGTGATTTGATTTTGTACGAATCCAACATCATCAACGAGTACATTGACGAGCGTTTTCCGCACCCTCAACTCATGCCCGGCGACCCTGTTGACCGTGCGCGTGTTCGCCTGTTCTTGCTCAACTTCGAAAAAGAGTTGTTCGTCCATGTAGCCACTTTGGAAAACCGCACACTCAAGGGCAACGACAAAGCTTTAGAGAAAGCTCGCTCCCACATCCGTGATCGTTTGACCCAATTGGCCCCTGTGTTCTTGAAGAACAAATTCATGCTGGGTGACAACTTCTCTATGCTCGATGTAGCCATTGCGCCTTTGCTCTGGCGCCTAGACTTCTATGGCATTGACCTGAGCAAAAACGCAGCACCATTGCTTAAATATGCCGAGCGCATTTTCTCTCGCCCAGCCTACATTGAGGCGCTCACGCCATCCGAAAAGGTCATGCGCAAGTAATTGCACAAGTACTTGCACAAGCAATTTCACAAGCACAACGCCATGGTGATGAACGCATTGGAATCCCCTTCGACACGCCCGTATCTCATTCGGGCGATGTACGAGTGGTGTACCGATCACTCGTTCACACCTTACGTGGCTGTGAAGGTCGATGCCTCGGTTCAAGTGCCCCGTGAGTTTGTGCAAGGTGGCGAAATTGTTTTGAACATCAGTTTCGATGCCACCAGCTCACTCCAATTGGGCAATGAGTTCATCGAGTTCAAAGCCCGCTTTGGCGGTAAGCCGTGTGACATCATGGTGCCCATCCACCGCGTGATGGCCATCTATGCGCGCGAAAATGGACAAGGCATGTCCTTCCCCGTCACAGACGTGCCAATGAGCACCACAGTGCTTGGCATGGACAAGTTGCACAAAGTGCCTGATGGACCTGAATCGACAGACGAATCCAACAAGCCTGTGCCACCTCCGCCATCGCGCCCAACACTCACCAGAATCAAATAAGCGCTTT